>JAKPNC010000197.1 GCA_029548585.1 bacterium
TCGAGAAACCAGTATCCGAACTCCATATCCCTGGTGATGGCTATGTATCCGCTTCCGGCTGAAAGGTCCCCGTAGAGGTTGGGATATTTCTTCATCAGTTTGCATATCCTGCCCGGCGAAGATATCTTCCCTTTCGGGTAGCCTATACGGTTCTCGTCGGTTATCCCCCCGTCTATCTCAGACCAGAAAGCGTACGCATGTCCGATGAAGTCCGTATCCGGGCATTCTATAAGGGCCCTTTCAAGGCGGGGCAGGTGAAGTTCGTCAACAAGCCCGTAACTGCCTCTGAACCGGCCGTAAAGGTGGAATATGATGGGAAAACCGACCTTGCCGCAGTGCCTGTAGAGATTCAGGCACATGGGATCGTCAAAGTTCATGTTTGCCGTCAACTCTCCCAGCCCCTTGCAGCCAAGATCTTTATAATGATTGAGGATCCATGAGAAATCTGTCTTGTCGGAGTTGGAACCGGCGCGAGGATCCAGGTTGCAAAAGGGTATCACCCTGTCCGGATATCTCTTGTGCATCCTGAGAACCTCCTCGGTGCTGAAATAAAAGTATGGGGTCTCCGGGCTGCATCCTATGGGAAGCACGACAAACTTGTCTATTCCCAGTTTATCCATTGCCCTGACAAGGCCGCCTGGGGTGAAACGCTTTTCAGGACCTTCTCTCCACGAATTTATCACGTGGGTATGCATATCTATAAGCATTTTTTCTTCCCCTTTTTATGAAAAATCTGTTCAAAGGTTATCTTTTGATGTAATAATCTTCAACTTTGGTAAAAGCCTTCAGGGCATCCCTGACCTCTTGCTTCTTCCAGCTTTCGTTCATGTAGAAGGTAAGATGGTCTTCAAGCGCCCTTTCGGCGTTGGGGCACGTGCCCTGGTACTTTACATTTCTTACGCCGGGAAGGGTCCATGGCAGGTGCGAGCCTCCCAGGGTATTCTTCTCCACCAGCCACTTTGACTGTGTCATGGGGGTGGTATAATGGGCGCCGACGTACATGCCTTCGGCCCTCAGGGCCTCGGCTATGGTGTCGTTTGCTTCTTTTATCCTGCCCCTGTCCATCTTTACGAAACAGAACCACGGGTTAGGCTCGGTCCCGGGAAGGTTTTCCCAGAGGCTGAAGGCCGACAGGTTCTTTTTGAATAGTTCCTTGAGCTCGGTGTAGATCCCAAAACGCCCCTTCCTGATTTTATCCAGCCTCCTGAGCTGTTCCCTGCCTATGGCGGCTTCCAGGTCGGTCATCCTGTAATTCAGGCCGGCGACGATACAACTGCTTCCCTTGGTTCCAAAGGGTTTGCCCCTGTCCCCAAATCTCTTGGCCGCCCAGTAAAAATTCTCTTTGTTGGTTATAACCATTCCGCCCTGGCCGCCGCTGGTGGTATGCTTGCTGCCCATCATGCTGAAACACCCCATGTCGCCCATGGAGCCCACAAACTTATTCTTATACACGGCTCCGTGCGCCTGCGCACAGTCCTCTATCACGTACAGCTTGTGCTTTTTTGCCAGCTTCATTATCCCGGCCATGTCGGCAGGCATACCGGCAAGATGGACGACGACGATCGCCCTGGTGCGGGAGGTTATTACCTTCTCTATGTTTTCAGGACTGATGTTGAGGGTGTTGTAATCCACGTCGGAAAAGACGGGTATGCACTGCTGGAATATCATTGGCATGACCGTTCCGCTGTCGGTGATAGGCGTTGTTATGATCTCGCTTCCGGGCTCCAGGTTCAGGGCCGCTATGGCCGAGTGGACCGCAGCCGTGCCTGAACTGACAGCCGTTGCAAACTTTGTCCCGAAATAAGCCGCAAATTCCTTCTCGTAAGCGTCGGTCTCGACTCCGCCGTACCTGTCAAGCCCTTTGCCGGAAGCAACCACCTTGTCAAGAACCCTTATAGCGGCATCTTTTTCCTTCTTTCCGAAACTGTTCCTTTCAGGCAAGGGTATAGCCCTCGCGGGTTTTCCCCCGTTTATTGCAAGCTTTTCCATTTTACATTCTCCTTTTTTTATCTGAATCTCTCAACAATGAAACAAGACGGACCTTTTACTTTTTTTTCTTTGAAGGAGCCTTTATGCCGGAAAGTCCCCATCCTCCCATCTCTTTCGGGTCGCCCTTGTCTCCGGCGAGCAGTTCCTTGTAATTCTCGATAACCTTTCTTACCGCGTCGGCATGCTCCTTGATTACCTTTGGATAATACTTCTTGAAGTAAGGAGCCCCGAATACCTTGGACTGTATTCCTTCGGCAACCGGCAGGGCGCCCTTATTTGTCCTCACGTCCCAGTTTGAATTGGCTATCCTTGTCGGCTTGCCGTCTTTGTAAACATCCACGTTATTGAGCAGGGGATGGTTGAAACCTCCCTTGTTGGCGCCGGTATACATGGTAAATCCTTCCGCCGTGACAGCTTCGGCAAACCTTGTTATTGAAAGGCCCCCGAGCTCTTCCTTGCAGTAGAGTCCCTTGGGAACATACCATCCGCCCATGGTGGAACCGGAACCCTTCTTAACCCTCAGGGACTTGATTCCCGGCAGGCCTTCCAGCTGGTCCCAGTAGTAGTTCATCGCCTTGTCTATCTCGGCCATCTCCTTCTTGTATTTCTTGAGCTGGACGAGGCCGACAACGGCCGACAGCTGGTGCATCCTGTATTTGTATCCGCCCCACGGAAGCCAGGCGCCCTGTTTAAGAGCCGGTATTGTGAGGTCGCCATGCCTTTCATAGTGGCCGAAAACTATCGCCCTTTCGTATATCTCCCTGTTGTTGGTCAGAAGCATGCCGGCTTCCCCCGTTGCGAAAGATTTGCCGCTCATGCAGGAGAATGCCGAAACGTCGCCGAACGAACCGACAATCTTTCCCTTGTAGAGCGCCCCGTGTGCGTGGGAAACGTCCTCGATAACCTTCAGATTGTATTTCCTTGCAATCTTCATTATCCTTGTCATGTCTGCCGGCCGGGCGCAGTAATGCACCACCAGGATTGCCTTTGTTTTCTTTGTTATTCTCTTTTCGATATCATCCGGATCTATGTTCAGAGTATCAGGTTCTATGTCGGCGAAGACCACCGTTCCCCCGAGAGAGAGAACCGGCAGGTACGAGGCCCAGTAGGTTATGGCGGTACATATGACCTCATCGCCCTTGCCTATGCCTATGCCGAAGAACGCCGAATGGAGGGCGCTGGTTCCGTTATTGTGTCCCAGGCCGTACTTCATGCCGTGCCATTTGGCAAATCCCTCTTCAAATTCCTTGGTGACCTCAAGGTTGGACATCTTGCCCGCCCTGAGTATCTCCAGGACCTTATTTTCCATCTCCTTGTTGATGATGGGCCATGTAAAAGCATCCTTCACGTCCGACTTTACAGCTTTAGGTCCTCCGAAAAGAGCCAATTTTGATTTCATTTTTCTTTCCTCCTGTTTTTTTTTGCCTGATATGTTGAACTTTTCAGCCGTTAAGTTTCAATGAGAAGATCCCTGTAATTTTCTATCACCTTCCTGACAGCATTGGCGTGTTCCTTTATCACCCCGGGATAATACCTCCTGAAAAAAGGCGCGCTTACCACCCTGGAATGTATGCCTTCCGCAACCGGCAAAGCGCCCTTGTTTGTCCTCACGTCCCAGGTTGAATTGACTATCCTGGTAGGTTTTCCTTCCCCGTAAATATCTATGTCATTAAGAAGGGGATGAGAATATCCTTCTTTCTGGCATCCTGTGTAGGTAGGAGATCCTTCCGCGGTAACAGCCTCTGCAAACCTTGTAACGGAAAGCCCTCCGAGCTGCTCCGCGAAATAGAGGCCCTTCGGGACAAACCAGCCTCCCATCGTTGTGGCCGATCCCTTTCGCGGCCTGAGGGATTTAATCCCGGGAAGGCCTTCAAGCAGGTCCCAGTAATAATTCATTGCCTTGTCCACCTCGGCCATTTCCTTTTTATATTTTTTCAACTGCACCACGCCCACTGCAGACGTCAGCTGGTGCATCCTGTACTTGTATCCGCCCCATGGAATGCCTACAGCCGCCTTCATTGCCGGTATGGTCAGATCCTTGTACCTCTCCATGTGGCCGAAGACTATGGCCCTTTCGTAGATTTCCTTCTCATTTGTAAGAAGCATCCCGCCTTCTCCCGCGGCAAACGATTTTCCGCTCATGAAAGAAAAAGCCGAGACATCCCCGAACGTCCCTACGAGCTTGCCTTTGTAAAGGGCCCCTGTTGCATGCGCAACGTTTTCCACTATCCTCAAATTGTATTTTTTGGCTATCCTTTTTATCTTCCCGACATTTGCCGGCCTCGAGTAATAATGCAACATGAGAATTGCCTTTGTCTGCCCGGTTATCCTTTTTTCAATGTCATCCGGATCCAGGTTGAGAGTGTCGGGCTCGATATCGGCGAAAACCACCGTTCCCCCGAGAGAGAGAACCGGCAGGTAAGAAGCCCAGTAAGTAATGGCGGGGCATATAATCTCGTCCCCCTTCCCTATGCCGATACCGAAAAAGGCGGAATGGAGTGCGCTTGTCCCGTTATTGTGGCCGAGGGCATACTTCATGCCGTGCCACCGGGCAAAGCCCTCTTCGAATTCCATTGTTACATCCAGCCCGGACATGCTCCCTGCGCGAAGGACATCAAGAACCTTGTCTTCAATTTCCCTGTTTATTATGGGCCAGTGGAATATGTCCCTCTCCCCCGATTTTACCGCTTTTTCCCCTCCCAGAAGAGCAAGCCTGCTTTTTTTCATATCTCTATCCTTTTACCTCATCCTGAACCTGTAAATTCAGTCCTTTCCGCATTCTCATGACATGCCGGAAGTCTTTTGGTTTTAAACCCGAAAGCCCAGGTTCCTTTTGGCAGATCAGAGCCGATTTCACTCTTGTCCGTACATTGTTGCGGGCATATCAGGACTTATCCTGCTTTGACATCTCCGCCAGCGCCCTTCCCGCATTATAACGCCATCTGCCGGGGTTGTCCGCCGGGATATAAGGAAAAAGAGGTTGTATGGCTTTCCTGTAGACCTCTTCATCCATCACGCTCAATGTACCGGGGTTAAGCAACCACGATATCTCGTCCAGGTAGCCAAGACCCTCCTTCTCCTGCCATATGCCCCTGTTCAGGGGGCATGCTTCCTGGCAGGCGTCGCATCCGTATATCCACCTGCCCATTCTCCGGGCCAGTTCCGGGTCCAGGGGAAGGGTAGCCCCGTAAGTAAGAAAAGCCACGCACCTGTCCATCCTCATGGTGTACGGCCCTGTCAGGGCGCCCGTCGGGCATGCCTTTATACAGGCATCGCACCCTTCGGGACAGGGGGCCTCCGGTAAAGGCTTGTCAGGCTCAAACTCGCCGTCTACAGCGTAAGAAACTATGTTGAACCATGTCCCGAGACCCTGGCTGTACGAAAAATTGTTCCTTGCCACCGACGCAACGCCTGCCCTCGCGGCGGCAAGCCTGTCGGGAAGACCCCCTTTCCTGACCTTCATGCCCAGGCTTCTCAGGTACCCCGTAAAATCCCTGGTAACACTGTAATCGGGATTGGGCGCAACCCTCGAATCGAAAAGGTAATTCTTCCCTATACAACCGCTGATGCCCGGAGGCACCAGGTATTTCCCGTAAAACCTCAGGCAGACAACAAGAGATTTTGCCCACGGGAAGTTATTCCTTACAGATGCCCTCCTGTACATTGGAGCGTAAAATCCCCCGGTTTCAGGGAACCTGCCCACTATGGCATCCAGAGCCTTCGGGTAATCGGGGAAATCATCGGCGGCCGCAAAACCGCACGCCGCGAAACCCATATCGAGGGCATGTTTTCTTATCTCTTCTTTATCCGCCACTATTTGCTTCTCACCTCATTCAAGATCGGGGCCCAGCGTGCCGTAATCCCATTGGGGTATGGGCGACTCTATTTTCGGTCTTTCCGGAATATTGCCAGGCTTGAATTCCTTTGCAAGCTGTATGCAACCGTCCGCGATCTGCCTGCCTGCCGTAATTTCAAGGTTTGAATACCTGGTCAGCACGGTTTCATAGCCGCCTCCCCCTGGAGTGAAGGCTTTTTCATCCGGGATATATCCGTTATAGCCGTTTGCAAGCTCAACCACGAAAGTCGCGGGAAAGTGCGACCCTTTCTTTATGTCGAGCCCCAGCTGGCAGAAAAGCTCCCCCGGGTTTGAAAGGTATATTGCGCCGCCGACCTGCACGGCCTGGATTTCAACCGTAGCAACAGGATCTTTCCTGATGGTGTAATCAGTTATGAGAACCTCTTTGGCAAAGAGCCAGGGGGTATCCATATCCCTCGATCCCTTCTTCTTCAATCCTTCCTCAACTATGGCGAGGCTCTCTTCAACCCGTTTTTTTGCGGGAAACCTCCGGTTGATCCTGAGAAATTTCTGCCCGTAAGCCACCGGGGACATATCTCCCTTCTCAGCTCCGGCCATAACCTTTACAGCTTCGGCTCCCACCCTGGTGCCGACAAAATCGGCGTACCTTTCCCCGCTCTCTCTTTCGTAGGTTGAAAGGTTGTTAACCTGGGTGACATCTCCGTTCGCCCCGTTGAGGAAAACCGTGACGGCGTCCTCTCCCATCACTCCCCGGACAGTCTTCTCCATGTATCCTATCCAGTCGGATGAAGCTCCTTCCCAGAGGGTGGTGCCGTGGCAGGAGTAATTGACGATACATCCAAGGAACCTTCCGTCTGTGTCCCAGGCAGAAAGAACCCCGACAGCAGGGTCGATGGGGCCTGCAAAATCCAGGATATCAGGATTGCCTTTTCCCGGATGGGTGTAAACCCTTCCGTTCTTCATCCTGCATCTCCGGTTAAAAGCAACCTTGTCTTCAAATCCCACGCCGCACGACAGAACGGCCTTTTTCCTTCTCCTGTCCGCCTCGCACACGGCGGTAACCATCTGGTTGACGATATGCCTGGAATAAACAGGGTCGGAAACGATGGAATATTCCGAAATGAGCTTCTTTATCAAATCGGGGGCATCGGCATACTCTTCAGGGAGAGGACCGTGACAAGGTCCTCCCGAATGGGTATGAGAAGCCCCTATCATCACGGCGCTGCCTTTTATGCCGGACAGCTTCTCTATCTTTGCCCTGGCTTCGGCAATGCAGGCCGCAGACTGGAGGGCCCCTGTGTCAACCCCCACGAGAGCCACCTTCTCTTTCCCGTCGGATATCACCGCCGCCCTTACCTTCAGCCTGTCGTGAATAGATTCAATGTACAGCTTATAGTAACCGGCAGGCCTTTCCATGCCGATACTGGGGGTTATATCCGTTTCGTAAAAACCGGCTTCCATCATTTTCTCTCCTCTTTGTTATATCTTCTCTATTTTAACGGGCCTGCCTTCCCTGGCAGACTGCGCGGCAGAGAGTGCGGCGATCACCGTTTTTGCGCCCTCCGTTTCATCCATTGGCACGGGCTTGTTATTAAGCAGGCAGTCCACGAAATCGGCTATCTCGTCAGACACGTTATGATCGGCGACATCGGCAGGCAGGGTCATGAAAGCGGGCTTCTTGCCAAAATATCCCTTCCTGCAGACGTGGATATATGGAGACCTGTTGTCGCACACTATAGTTCCGTCAACGCCGTAAAAAACGCTCCTCATGGTGTACGGCCTTATGCATCCTACCGAGACGAAAACCTTTCCTATGACATTATTCTCGAACTTGTATATGGCAACCGTGCAATCGTTGACAGGCCAGGTTGTCAGGCACTTGTGGTTTGAGTAAGCTGAAACTTCCTCGGCTTCTCCCGCTATCCACCTTACCAGGTCGACGGCATGGCATCCGCCTCCGAGGAAAGGTTCTCTCCTCGGGTCAACCCGCCAGTTTCCAACCCCCGGGACTCCGGAATAATCGTGGGCGTATTCGGACTCCACGAAAAAGAGCTCCCCGATGTCACCCTTTTCCACAAGTTTCTTGGAAAAAGCGAACTGCGGGCTGTACCTGCATACCTGCCCTACCATGAATTTACGCCCGGTTTTCTTTACGCTTTTTATTATATCTTTTGCCTCCTGGACGTTGGGGGTCATGGGTTTGTCGCACAGGACGTCTTTTCCATCTTCCATGAAGGCTATCGACTGCTCGGCATGGTAGTAATCCGGGGTAACCACGGAAACTATGTCTATATCCTTGTTTCCGAGAAGTTCCCTGTAATCCTTCACGGCCACAGGCACGCCATACTCCTTCTGCTTTTCCGCAAGAATGACGGGATCAGTGTCACATATGGCGACAATTTCAGTGTGTGGATTCTGCTTGTATCCCACAAGGTGGTAGTCGCCCATTTTCAATCCTATTACCGCCGCTCCAAATTTCTTTGACATAAAACCTCCCGTTTAAAAATATTTGTATTGTGATCTGGTTTAAAAAAAACTCACCCGGCTTTTCGCCGGTCAGCGAGAAAGAATCCCTTCAGCTCAGAATTGATGATACCATCTTATACGAAAGTGTCAAATCGTCTCAAGAAACCTTCCCACGGCCGAGTTGTTGTTGTCGTAACGGGAGACAACGCCGGCAGAGGCGGCCGCAGCGGTTTTCGAGTTCGAAGGAGCCACCGAAAGTCCGGCATATTCCAGCATGGGGATATCGTTCTCCCCGTCCCCGAAAGCTATGATCTCCTCCCTTCTTATGGAGTAATGGCCCGCAAGCCGGCCGAGCGCCACTCCCTTGTCTGTCTTTTTGCTGAAGAACTCGAGATATTCAGGGTTGGTCCTTGCAACGTTCACGAATCTGCCCATGGCCCCTTCAAAATAACCGTAAAGAAAATCCCTTGTTCTGGACTTGTCGGGCCCCGAGCTGTCGGTTATGAGTATCAGCTTGGTCGGACTCTTTCCCCTGAACCCCGAGAGGTTGTCTACGAAGCGGTATACCGCCTTTGTCTGGCCGGAATAGATCTCTGCATACCTCCGGAGAGAAGCGTCTCCCCTTGCATACAGAAGATCGTCGAGGTAGTAGTTCAGCAGGTAGCCCTCCCTCTCGCAGAAATCAACGATCCTGTCCGAGTGGGAACTTTCGAGGGGTTCGTGGTAAAGCAGCTCCCTGCCTTCTCTCTCCGTAAGCCTCACCATTGCGCCATTGTAAGATATGACAGAGCAGTCAATCCCCATAAGCTTGGCAAAAGGCTCCACGCATCCGGTCATCCTGCCGGAAGAGAGAACAACCATGCCCCCCTTGCGGGAGAAGGCAGTAATTGCCTTCGCATCCCTGGCTGATATTCGCCCCTTATCGTCCAGCAGGGTACCGTCGAGATCGAGGGCAACGAGCTTATACATGTCTGTCAAACCTCCCATGTTGAGAACTTTCACCTTCGCGTCCGGATAACGGATTCATTTTAAACCTGTTGACAGTTGCGCCCAATCTATTATAATTTAAAAAATGGCGGCTTCCAAAAAATGCCTGCGCGGGATAATGCCCGGGCAGCCGGATTCACCGGCAGAAGAAACCTTGCCGGAAATTAAAAAGGGGGAAGAGAATGGCTTTTTCGATAAAGAACGGACAGAAGGCGCTTTTCATAGGAGACAGCATAACCGACTGCGGAAGGAGAACCGAACCTTCCAGGCTTGGAAACGGATACGTTAAGATATTCAGCGAAATGATGGTGGCAAACATGCCGGAAACCAAAGTGGAGATAATCAACAAGGGAATAGGAGGCAACACCATCCAGGATCTTGAAAAAAGGTGGTCTGACGACATGCTTTACCACAAGCCTGACTGGCTTTCCATACTT
>JAKPNC010000210.1 GCA_029548585.1 bacterium
TGGTAGAATAAAGAACAATAGTATCTATTGACAGGTAAACTGAATTTAGGTAAAATATACAGTAGAGATAGTAAAGATTTGTTCATTGAAAGTTGAGTTGTGGAGGTATCCGGACCTTAAGATAATTTTAAAGAGGGTTTGATCCTGGCTCAGGGTGAACGCTGGCGGCGTGCCTAACACATGTAAGTCGTGCGACGAACTTGGAGGATTTTATTTCGGTAGAATTCTCCGGGGGAAAGCGGCGGACGGGTGAGTAAGACTTAAGTAATCTACCCCAAGGACTGGGATAATTCGCTGAAAGGCGGACTAATACCAGATAATCTTTTCTGATGGCAGCATCAGAAAAGCAAAGGTCTGTTTTTAACAGACTGCCATGGGATGAGCTTGAGTCCTATCAGCTAGTTGGTAAGGTAATGGCTTACCAAGGCGAAGACGGGTAGCTGGTCTTAGAGGACGACCAGCCACATGGGGATTGAGACACGGCCCCGACTCCTACGGGAGGCAGCAGTGGGGAATATTGGACAATGCCCGAAAGGGTGATCCAGCGACGCCGCGTGGGTGATGAAGGCCTTCGGGTCGTAAAACCATGTCAAGTGGGAAGAATATCGTTTATGCGATTGACGGTACTACTAAAGGAAGCCCCGGCTAATTCCGTGCCAGCAGCCGCGGTAATACGGAAGGGGCAAGCGTTACCCGGATTTACTGGGTGTAAAGGGTCCGCAGGCGGTTGGGTGTGTCAGTTTTGAAATACTCTGGCTCAACCAGAGAATAGGAACTGAAACTACCCGACTTTGAGTCTAGATGGGGGAAATGGAACTGCCGGTGTAGCGGTGGAATGCGTAGATATCGGCAGGAACACCTGTGGCGAAGGCGATTTCCTAATCTGGAACTGACGCTCAGGGACGAAAGTGTGGGGAGCGATCGGGATTAGATACCCCGGTAGTCCACACCGTAAACGATGGGTGCTAGGTGTCGGTCTGGTAAAACGGATCGGTGCCGAAGTTAACACGTTAAGCACCCCACCTGGGGACTACGGTCGCAAGGCTGAAACCCAAAGGAATTGACGGGGGTCCGCACAACCGGTGGAACATGTGGTTTAATTCGATGATACGCGAAGAACCTTACCTGGGCTTGACATATACCTGGTAGGAGTCCGAAAGGGCAACGACCTGTCTTCCAAGACAGGAGGGTAAACAGGTGGTGCATGGCTGTCGTCAGCTCGTGCCGTGAGGTGTTGGGTTAAGTCCTTGAACGAGCGCAACCCCTGCCTGTAGTTACTCGCCTGCAAAGGCAGCACTCTACAGGGACTGCCGTGGTTAACACGGAGGAAGGTGGGGATGACGTCAAGTCAGCACGCCCCTTATGTCCAGGGCTACACACGTGTTACAATGGTTGGTACAGAGAGAAGCAAAGCCGCGAGGTGGAGCAAATCTCAAAAAGCCAATCTCAGTTCGGATTGCAGGCTGCAACCTGCCTGCATGAAGTTGGAATCGGTAGTAATCGCGGATCAGCCAGGCCGCGGTGAATACGTTCTCGGACCTTGTACACACCGCCCGTCACGCCAACTGAGTCAGGGGTACCTGAAATTACTTTTTCTAACCGTTTCGGCGGAAAGAGGGTAATGAAGGTACGCTTGGCAAGGAGGGCGAAGTCGTAACAAGGCAGCCGTACCGGAAGGTGCGGCTGGATCACCTCCTTTCTTAGGGAGTAAATCTAAGAGGCCGGATACCTCCAAAACTGCAAAAAAAGAGCAAGGGATTCTTTCCCTTGCTTTTTTTTTATCCAAGAAGTAAAATCAATAGTTGTAAAAACCGGTTAAGAAACTATTTCCAGGGTCTTTTTTCCCCGCGGGCAAAAGAGAAACAGCATGCCGCTCATGGTTGCGGTTCCTTAACTGAACAGGAAATATATATTCTCAACTATTTTGAATCAGGACAGATAATAATGGATAAGAAGGACTACTATGAATTGCTCGGAGTTGGCAGGGAAGCTTTAATTGACGATATAAAGAAGGCTTACAGGGGACTGGTCCTCAAATACCATCCCGACAGGAATCCCGGGAACAAGGAAGCCGAAGAGAAATTCAAGGAGGTAACAGAGGCTTACGAGGTCCTGAGCGATCCGGAAAAGAGGAAGATTTACGACCAATACGGCCATGCCGGCTTCGGCCCGCAGGGTTTTGACTGGACGGAGGATTTTTCAAGGGTCAGGACGGATTTCTCCGATATCTTCGGGGACATCTTTTCCAACTTTTTCTCGTCGGAGGGATTTAACGTCAGGGGTGTTGGCGGCAAAGACCGGGGCGGCCGGCAGGGCGGCTCCGATCTTGAGTACAGGATATCCGTATCCCTGAAGGAAGTCGCCGTGGGAGTCGAGAAACAGGTACACATATCGAGATTCGACGGGTGTCCTGTGTGCGAAAGCACCGGAAGCAAAACAAAGAAGGGAAAGACCGTGTGTTCCGCCTGCCAGGGAAGGGGGCAGGTAGTCAGAAACCAGGGTTTCTTCTCCATAGCCCAGCCGTGTCCAAAGTGCAAGGGGCAGGGAGAGATTGTCACAGACCCATGCTCAAATTGCAGGGGGACGGGCAGGGTCAGGAACAACATGCACAGGATTGCGGTCAAGATCCCCGCGGGAATAGAGTCGGGAACAAGCTTAAGGCTCAGGGGAGAAGGGGACGCAGCCCCTAACGGAGGTCCCCGGGGAGACCTTTACATAACGGTTTTCGTGGAGAAGGACAAGAGGTTTGAAAGGAGAAACTCGGATATAATATGCGAGGTTCCCGTGACCGTCGTACAGGCGGTTCTCGGGGCGGAGATAGAGGTGCCTACTCTTACAGGCAAGGTTAAGATGCGCATACCTGCCGGGGCCCAGAATAACAGCATGCTAAGGTTGAGAAACCTGGGTTTGCCCAGGACAACCGGGTACGGCAAGGGAGACCTTTTTGTCAAGGTGGCTTTAATTGTTCCTTCCAGGCTTACAAGGCAGGAAAAGGTTCTTTACCAGCAGATTGCAGATCTTGAGAAACCGGAGAATTCTCCCGAGATAAAGAAGTTCAGGGAAGAGATCTGATACCAGGAGACCTATTTTGACAGGCTGCCGGAAACGGCAGCCTTTTTTCTTTTTTAGCCGTATAGTATAATATGTTCTCATAACAAAGGAGAAATTATATGGGAGGAGTTATGAGGGATAGCGTGCTCGAAATTGATCTTGGAAACCTGCGTCACAATGTAAGGCATTTGAAGTCAAAGATAGGCAACAGGCGCATTATCGGGGTGGTCAAGGCAAATGCTTACGGCCACGGAGCTGCCCGCATAAGCAGGGTATTGGAGGAGGAAGGTATAGATTTTTTCGCCGTGGCGATTATCGAGGAGGCCCTCAGTCTCAGGGAGTCTGGCATCAGAAAGCCCGTATTGATACTGAGCTGCGTTGATCCCTCGAGAGCTTCCGAGGTCGTGTCAGAAAACCTGACGGTTTCCATTGCAGACATGGAGATGGCAAGAGCGCTTTCGGCCGAGGCATCAAGGCAGGGCAGAAAAGCGGCCGTTCACATAAAGGTTGATACGGGGCTCCACAGGTTTGGGATCATGCCGGAGGAGGCGGTGGGTTTCGTAAGGGGGTTAAAAGAACTGGAAGGCATATACATAGAAGGCATATACACCCACATGGCTTCAAGCAAGTCGAGCGGCGAGGAATATGCCAGGATGCAGATAA
>JAKPNC010000215.1 GCA_029548585.1 bacterium
CAGTATATCTGAAAGATAGTTCCTTCTGAGCGAAAACGTAATCATCCCCGCTTCCTGGGATAAAGCATTTTCCCTCCCTGTATAAAGTGTCAAGAAAACCGGTAAAGACCTCCGAGGACCTCATCTTTTGCCGTAGTTCCGCCGTAATGCTTCCCACAGAAAAAAAAGTCATGTAAACCAGGGAGAAAAGAAGGAATATTATGACACTGGAAATGAGTATCTCTATAAGGGTAAAACCCTTTCTGAGGTTCATCTCATTCCCCCCCCGCCTCCGACTTTATAAATGGAACTATAGTCTCGAAACTGCTCTTCTGGCCCGAAACGGATACCTTGTAAGGTATGAACAACACCCCGTATTCGGTATCAGTTATCACCTCATCGGAAAGGAACATGCGCCATTCGTATTCCTCGAAAGGCTGCGGAAAGATGCCTTCTCCTTCTTCTGCCTCTCTATCTTCCGTCCTCAATTCCTCCACCTTCCACCTTGCAAGCATTGAATTATTCATTCTCTGGCTGAGAGACTTTATATTGCTCGATGAAACGAGGTATCCGTTAAGGCATACGATGGCTGCAATTGCAAAAATCGTAAGTGCAATCATTATCTCCAGCAGGGTGAAACCCCTTTTACATGTTATATTCTTCATCAAAGTCCACGCTCCCATCGAGGATCTCAACTGATGATAAATAAGGGTTTAGGAAAAGAGTGTAAACGGAGTTGTCCGAAGGATCTTTTACTTCAAGCAGTCCGAATTCCTGGGTCCCGTCAGGATAAAAAGAGAAACTCATCCTTCCCGAAATGGCGCTTTCCTGGGAATTCCTGCCGCTGACAAGAATCATGCCGGCCTCTTCAAAATTGATTTCTTTCTCCTCTGAAATCTCCGGCTCTTCCCTGGAGGGCCGTTCACCGATACCATAACTTGCCGTATCGAAGTCCGCGATGAAAAGGTAAACCTTCTTTTGCCTTATGGCCTCTTCCCGGGCGGCCTTCATCCTGTCGGCAATCTCGAGAAGCTTTTTGTTTTCATCCAGGGGCATCAGGGCCTTAACGGCAGGAAATGCAAGGTAAAAAAAAATCCTATTATAACTATTACCGCCAGAAGTTCGACAAGGGTGTAACCCTTCCTATACCCTGGAACTGGATATGTCCGCATCGAAACCTTCCCCTCCCTCTTTCCCGTCTCTTCCATGTGAAATGATCTCGTAATCCTCCCCCGCCCTTCCCGGGCTGAGGTACATATACTGGTTGCCCCATGGATCGGGGGGAAGCACGTTCTTTTCAAGATAACCGCCTTCCCTCCACTTGGAAGGAATCCTTCCCACGGAAGGCTTTTCAACAAGGGCCTGGAGGCCCTGCTCCGTGCTGGGATAAAATCCGTTGTCGAGATAGAAAAGCCGTAGTGTCTGTTCGAAATTTTTTATCTGGACCTTTGCGGCGGTTATCTTGGCTTCGTCGATCCTGCCGAAAAATTTTGGCATCACTGTCATCGCAAGAATGCTGAGTATAACAATAACCGCCATCAACTCTATGAAGGTGAATCCCTTTTTATCCTTTTTATTCCTGAACATTTTTATCAACTCCTCCGGTACCCCGGACAGAGCGTCCGGAAATATCCTTGAAAATTACCTTATCGACTGGCTTATCTGGAAGATCGGAAGAAGCACGGCAAGGACTATCATCCCCACGAAACAGCCCATAAAGAGTATCATAGCGGGTTCAAGAAAGTTCACAAATCTCGTGGAACTCTGGGTCACCTCGTCCTCGTAAATTTCGGCTATCTTGCCGAACATTTCTGAAAGTGTTCCGCTTCTTTCTCCGGCACTGACAAGCTGGGTTACAAGATAAGGGAAGCGCCGGCTGTTTTTGAAAGCGACGGAAAGTGAGCCGCCCTTAAGAATGAAGTCGGTTATTTCGCCCACTTCTTTCTTCAATTCGGAACTTGAAAGAACATTCTGTGATATCCTGAGAGACTCTATTATCTCCACCCCCCCCTCAATAAGTATGGAGATGGTGCTCGAAAAGACTGAAATTTCTTTTTTCAGGATTATATTATTAACGAAAGGCATCCTGAACCTGAAGAAGTCCGCCACCTGGCCTCCCCTCTTGCCTGCCAGCATTTTCTTGATCCCGTAATATGCGAGCATTGCGCATGCAACCAGATACAGCCAGGAAGACTTGAAAAAGGAACTTAATTTCATGAGTATCATTGTGGGCACCGGCAAGGACATGTCTATTTCCGAAAATATCCTCGTTATGGTAGGGGTGACAAAGGTCAGGAGGAAAATAAATACCCCTGCCGAAACTGCAAGCATGAAAATGGGATAACTCATTATACCCATCAGCTTTCTCCTGAATGCCTGCCGTCTTTCCAGGAAATCCGCCACTCTCAAAAGGATCTTGTCCAGTGTCCCGGTTTCTTCTCCTGCCTTTACAAGAGAAACCATCACCTGGGGAAATATCTCCGGGTGCTCTCCCAGGGCCTCTGAAAATATCCGGCCTTCCCTTATATTCTGCTGTATCCCTGAGAATATTGCCTTCAGGCGGGGATTTTTCATCTGCGCGGTGACTCCTGTAAGGCATTCGTCGAGAGGCAGCCTGGAGCCTATGAAAGTGGCAAGCTCCCTTATTGCCACTACGATCTCGTTCTCCTTGATTCTTCCCGAAAAAACCCTCGTCCCGGATGATGAGATTTCAGAAATCTCAACCACGTAGAGCCCCTTTTCCTTCAGGGATTTCCTGATTGCATTCCTGTCTTCTCCCTCCGCATTGCCCGAGAGCTTCTTCCCTTTCCTGTCAAGGCAGGTATACGAGTAATTGGCCATTTTCAAACTTCCTGTGTAACCCTCAGCACCTCTGATATGGTGGTAGTTCCCTTCTTTATCTTCTTGGCGCCGTCCATCCTGAGAGTGGTGAGACCTTTTTTAATGGCCGCTTTCTTTATCTCAACGGATGACGCCTTTCTCAGTATAAGATCCCTGACATGGTCATCTATCACGAGCAGTTCCGAGATACAGGTCCTTCCATAGTAACCCTCGTTGAAACACGACGGGCAACCTTTTCCCACCCTGTAATTACCGTCATTCATGTCATTCTCACCCAGGGCTACCTGCCGGAGCTCATCAAGAGAAGGCGATACGCTCTGGGAGCAGTTGCTGCAGTTTATCCTTATGAGCCTCTGGGCCATAACCCCCACCAGCGAAGAAGCAATCAGATAGGATTCCACTCCCATGTCGGCAAGCCTCACGACTGCGCTCGTGGAATCATTGGTATGGAGGGTGCTGAATACCAGGTGTCCCGTAAGGGAAGCCTGTATGGCCATCTCAGCGGTCTCCCTGTCCCTGATTTCTCCAAGCATTATGATATTTGGGTCATGCCTCAGGATAGACCTCAATCCGTTGGCGAACGACAGGCCTACTCTCGTATTCACCTGAATCTGGTTTATCCCCTCAAGGTTATATTCAACCGGATCCTCGAGAGTTATAACGTTTATGCCGGGGTTGTTTATCCTTGAAAGGGCCGCATAAAGAGTCGTGGTTTTCCCGCTTCCGGTAGGTCCGGTAAGCAGGATAATTCCATGGTCAAGATGTATTAGCTTCTTGAAATTCTCGAAGTTTTCATCATGGAAACCCAGCTCTTCAAGGCCAAAGAGAAAAGAACTCCTGTCGAGGAGCCTCAATACTATGGACTCGCCGAAAAATGTGGGAATAATGGAGACCCTTATGTCTATCTTCTTGGCGTCCGTTTTTATGGAAGCCCGACCGTCCTGTGGAATCCTTTTCTCGGCTATGTCGAGATTTGATATGATCTTTATCCTTGTTACTATTGCCGGATGGTATTTCCTTGGCAGGATGAATATATCGTGCAGAAGCCCGTCTATCCTGTACCTTATTTTCAGATCCGTTTCCCCGCAATGAATGTGAATATCGCTGGCCCTCATGGATATGGCCCTGTACATGATCTGGTTGACGAGCCTGATAACGGGAGCCTTGTTTGCAATATCCAAAAGGTTCATTCCGCTTGTATCTATGTCTTCTTCGAGGTGTATCGCATCCTCTGTGCCGAGATCGTCTATCACCTTCTTTGAGGAACTCGGATGGTAGTAATACTTTTCAAGGCACCTGTCTATGCTCTCCGGGGAAGAAAGGGCAACCTTCATCTCCCCGCCGATCCTCGATTTCAATTCCCCCATGTCTATCTTCAAAAGGTCGTCGGTAACCGCTATGGCCTGGCCATTCGCATCTTTAAGGAAAAGCAGGCGGTTATTCTTCAGAAAGGGAAAAGGGAAGAGGGCTAGGGTTTCGGGATCAATCATCTCTTCTGGATTTTCTATCCACAAAACAGAATTATTTTCCATCATGTTAACGTTTGTCTTCTCCGATTATTTTCTTCTTTTCAGCAGTCACTTCTATGGCCTTCTCGAAGGTGGTCATGATGCGGGGAGTTATGAATATGAGCAGGTTTGTTTTTACTGAAGAGGTTTCTACTCTCCTGAAAAGGTGGCCCAGCAGGGGGATATCTCCCAGGAAAGGAACCTTCTGCACGGATTTGCCCTTGTCTTCCCCCACGAGCCCTCCCAGTACAATGGTTTCGTTGTTTGGGACAATGAGGTTGGTTTCAGCAGACCTCTTGGCGGTTGTCGGCTGTCCGTCTATGGATCCGGTTATCTTTGTCACCTCCTGGGATATCTTGAGGCGCACGTACTTGTCCTGGCTTATCTGGGGCGTAATCTTCAGATTAATGCCTACATCCTTGTAATCGTAGCTTCTTATCGTGTCGCTGGTAGATCCCGAAGTCTCCTGTATGAACCTGGTTTCCTTCAGGTAAGGAATATTTTCGCTTACGTTGATCGATGCCTCGTAATTATCCGTTGTCATAATCTGGGGGGTAGAAAGGATATTGAAATGGGCGTCCTTTTCAAACATTCTCAGTATCGCGCCCCTGTCAAGATTCTTGTGCAGAAGCCCTATCTCGAGAAAGCCTGAAGCCGATGCAGTATTAGACAGGGTTCCCAGTCCTTCCCCGACAAGCGTGCCGGTGTATTCCTTGTCCCTGAATGTATTTGCAAGAGTCAGTTCAACCCCCATCTCCTTTGCCTTGTCGAAGCTGACTTCAACAATCATGGCCTCTATGAGCACCTGGCTTGTAAGAACATCAAGCTCCCTGATCACCCTTTCTATGTTCGGCATATCTGAAGTTTCAGCATGTATAATCAGGGAATTTGTAGCCTTGGCGGAAACCACGGAAGGCTGCATCGGAGGAACCTCCCCCCGCCTTACAACCGTTCTCTGCTTGGATAGAACCTGGGTCAGTACCTTTGCAACCTCCTCGGCATCGGCGTTCTGGAGCTTGAAAATCTTCATCTCCTCCTTGCCGGGAAGGCTCGGAATATCAATCTTTGAAATGATCTCCATCAGCTTCGATATGTTTGAACCTACGTCTGAAATGACCAGGCTGTTGGTTCTTCCATCCACTGTTATCTGTCCACCCTTTGTTATGAAAGGAGTAAGGATCTGGGATATGGTGTCCGGAGGATAATATTTAAGGGGTATTATCTGTATGAGAAAATCCTCGAATTTACCGGGAGGAACATCCCCCACGTTTACATCCAGGGACCTCGACCTGCTTTCGGAAACCGGCACTATGAAAGAGATCCCGTCCTTTTTGATTGAAGTGAAACCGTAAAGCCCGAGGATGGATTTGAATATGGACTCTATATCATCTGCAGGAACGGGGTTGTAGGAGTATACGGTGATATTTCCCCTGACGTTGGGATCTATGACATAATTTTCCCTGGTATATTCTCCTACAAGCTTTATGAAGGTCCTTATGTCAACATTGTTGAAATTCAGGAAAAAATCTTTTGAGAATGCTCGGAAGGAAATAAAAAAGAAAAGAAGAAAACATGCCACTGCCTTTTTATTCATATGTTGTATTGCTCCGCCATGTATGCTCTTATTCCAGCGTCCAAGCAGGAGTCCCCGCAGGATTTCCGGCAGGAGCAGCCGGGATATTGAAAGATTCCGAACCTTCCTGCTGTATGGTCGTATGTTTTCTCACGAAGTTATCTATAGCGTTCTGAAGCTCCTTCTTGACACCTTCGTCCTGTTCGACCTTCAGCTTCTCCATGAAACGTATCAGCATATCGTAACTTGCATCCGTCTGGGCTATTATCCGGACGGCATTTTTTCTTAGCTCGGCGTTGGGATCGTCGAGGTATTTTATAACGGATGCATCGGCTCCGAACATGCCCGTCAGGGTCCCGGTTTCTCCTTCCTTGGCGCCGCCTCTCTTTATATACCATTCAATCGCATCCATGATGGTCTTTCTCACTTCGATATTGGTTTCATGCTTCAACCTGACAAGCATGGTTCTGAGCGCCAGGAGCTCGTTAATGTCCGTATTCTGTTCGTTTGTTCCACCAGAGGTGGTCGTGGCCTTTTCCGAAAAAGTCCTGGTCGCATAAATCTTGGTGGCATAATTTCTTATTATGGGCTCCGGATCGTTCAGAAGCCTGAGCAGGGTAACATCGGTCCCCATAACGAGATCAAGACCGGCGGAAGCCAGATCTCTTACCTCAGGATCGGGATCTGCAAGGAGAACGTAGAGATCGGGCACGTAGATAATAGCGCCGAGGCTTCCCGTGCTTTCGTCATCGCTGCCTGAAGTGGTGCTACTGCTTGAGAAGAGCCTTCCCCTGACACCCGAGTTATTATTGGTGCTGGTATTCTCAGTGCCGGAAATCGAAGAGAGCCCTTTTGCGAGTGACTGTATCGCCTGCTTTCTCACGTTCGGATCCGGATGTCTCAACATGCCGCCTATTATGTATGCCACAAGCAGGTCAGTCACCTTATTTGTCGTGGAGTCTTCATCGTCGTTAGTATCGGTTGAAAACCTGCTCGAACTGCTTCTTGATGTAGAAGAAGTAGTCTGTGCATCAAGCCTGCACATGGAACAAACCATAAAAAGGACGCAGGTTATGAATAATAATCTTTTTATCCTCATCTGTGCCTCCCGGCCCTTTTTTTACAAGATAAAGGGCACGCCTTCTACATATATTCCGTTTCGGCTGATCCAATAATATTATACCATCATACATGCTGCATGATAAACAATTAAAACTTTTCAAGCAAGCCGGGCTTGATATCGTATTTAAGCTTTTCGGCTTCCGGCAAGCTCAAATCCTGGGCTTCCTTGAATGTAGTGACTATGTGCGGGGTCAGGAAGAGGAGAAGCTCGCTTGAAGTCTTCCTGTACTCAGGCTTGTTGAAGAGAAAACCGAGAATGGGAAGCTTTCTGAGAAAAGGTATTCCGCTTCCGACCTTCTCATCTCTCTGCTGTATCATCCCGCCTATTATGAGTGTCTGGCCGTCAAAAAGTGTGACATTCTGAGTTGTTTCCCTTGAAGATATTATGGGCTGCTGAGTCTCGTACCTCAGGCCGGCGGCAATGGCGCTCAACTGTTTTATCTCAATCAGCCTTGAATCGTATATGTTCATGGTCAGAAAGACGTTCCTGTTCCTCTGTATTATCGGGGTTACCTCAAACTCGGTTCCTACCTCTTCTTCGAAGACTGTCACCGTTTGGGTTGTTCCGGTTCTTGCACCCGTCTGCGCGTTGTAAGTCTCCCTGAACTCCGGGATAATGTACGGATAATTCTGTACCACCCTTATTATAGCAGTCGTTCCGTTAAGGGTCATTATCTTGGGAGACTGGAGAAGCTTGACCTCTCCCTGGGAAGCCAGCGCAGTGAGAAGCATGGTTACTTCCTTGTTGGTCACTCCGAAACTGAAACCTCCGGGAAGAGTCGACGTGTCGCCAGGGGTAAAGGCTACATCATCTCCAAACCTCGGGCCCGTAAAAGTCGTATCAATTGCATCTATAAGCCTTGAACTGACCAGCCAGTCTATACCTATAAGGCTCTCCCTCGAAGTCGCTATCTCTACGATCTTGCACTCGAGAAGGACCTGGGAAACAGGCGTATCGAGAGCAGAAATAACATCCTGGATCTGTTTTTGAACAGAGGGATTCCCGGCATCCACTACTATTGAGTTTGTCCGTGGATCGTAAACTATGGTTTCCAGCTTGAATGTTTCCTTCAAGGCCTTGACGATAGAAGACGCGTCTCCATAGAAAACCTGGAATGCCCTTCTGCTTTTCTCCTTGACAGCCTTTTCCCTCGAGCCGTATTCGGCTTCTGTCATAATCTTTACAACTTTATCCTCTTCGATATACCTCAGGCCGTTTGCTTCGCATATAAGGTCCAGCACCTTCTGGAGAGGCATATCCTTGACATTTATTGTCACCCTTCCGGATATCCCCTTGCTCAGTATTATGTTTGCACCCGTAAGGTCATATATCAGCTTAAGCGTCTGCTCGAGATCTGAATCGGTGAGGTTAAGGGTGATGGGGGTAGTTCCAACCTGGCCCAGCACAGGTTTTTCATCAACGGCTCTTTTCTCTATGATCCCGTCCAGCTGCAGGCGGGCCTTGTTGGAAAGCCTTATTACCTCTGTAAACTGGTTCTTGTCGTAGGCCGACTTGGCCATGTTCAAACTGGATACGACCTCCAAAATTTCATACTTGGGGATGGAATGCCTGACCTCCATTTCGTTCATGTATGAATAAGCATCAAGCATGACCTTCTGCGCGGCCGATGAAAGCTTTTCAAATTCGCCTTCCTTTGTTACCTCGATATCCTTTACTGCAGAATTTCCAGGATTAAACTGGTCTTTCACGCCAAGCTTTCCCAGCTTTCCTTCCGCAACCCGGAGATATCTCCTGATCTGGTTGGAACGGAATGTGGGATCTATGCCCTGTATTTTTTTGAAAATGGTTATGGCTTCTGCATAATCCCTGGCATTGGCTTTCCTGATGCCTTCCATATACAGGGTTTCCAGATCTGCTTTATTCTGTGCCGAAACACTCACGACAAAACCGAATACGGCAGACAAAGTCACAAGAACCAGTATAAGGCATATTAATCGTCTCATTATTTCTCCTCTATTTATTTTACTCCCCGCTGCCACAAAATGCAAGCCGCCAGTATGTTTGTCAATCCACGTTAGTCTATCTTGATCTCGAATGTAACACCATCTTTGGAAAGGTATAGCTTGTCTCTGTCTCTCCTAAGTATCCTGAAACCTTCAACTATGTCTCCTATTGTTACCCTGTAAGTCTTCTGTTTCCCTTCGATGAACAGGTATTCCACGCCTTCGAATATCATCCTTCCCCTGTAAACCAGATCACATCTCATCTCCGGCATTATAAGAGGTGTGACCTCAGGAACCGATGCCTTTTCAAGAGGCCTGGCCTTGATCGGCCTGGGGATTTCGGGAAGAGCCGTCACACTGACGGGAGCAACTGAAGGCTTCTGGGACTTAACCGGTGCAGACACCCTTTCCGGCTCCATCAGTTTTTCTTCCCTCAGGATGCTGACTTTCTTCGGAGTCCTAAGGATTGAAATGACCTCGGGTTTAGAAGCAAGCACTATGCTTGTGGGAGTAGGCCTTTCAAGAACCTCCATGGTAAGTTTGCCAGGAGAAAAAGGATCCCTTTTGCCTTCTATGTCAATCTTCTCCCTCGCCGCTATTTCAACGCCTGCATCGGGAGCTTCCTCTGTTTCGGCTCCAACAGGTGCAGGTTCTTCAACCGGGCCGCCTCCCATGCCGGTGTAAGGGTCTTCTCCAACGATTGATTTTAACCTGGCAGAAGCATCCTTAAGTCCTATGTAAAACAGGAAGAGTTCGGCTGCCCATACAAGCAGAAGAAGAAGGGATACAAGCTTGAAGGCATTCTTCCTTATAAATGGAACCAGCTGGAAAGGTTCCCTGTGCTGTTCGACTATCCTCCTGGCCTTTGCATCCTTTACGGGCACAGATACAACTTTTTTCTTCCTGAGAGCCGCAGCAAATTTATGGAGGGATTGCACAGATTCCCTGACCTGCGGAGCAGAGAGTGAATTTATCCTGTCTGACTCTTTCTGGAGTGTTAAAATGTGTGTTTTTATCCTAGCTGCTGATTCCCTGTCTTCAGCAGATTGAGCTGCTGCGACTTTGGGATATCCTCTCTTGATTTCTTCAACAACCGGGACGGATTGAGGCGTTTTAACCTTCTTCCTGGCAGACTGTTTTTCCTTCAAAACCGCTGAAATCAATCCAACTCTGTCTCTTTCTCTGCCTCTTAAAACAGGCAGAGCTATCATTTTTTCCGCCCTTGCAGATTCGGTCTTTTTCCTTTCTTCTTCCTTCAGTCTCAAGGCTTCGGCCTTGCGGGCGAGAAGGATTTCCTTCTCTTTGCGGGTGGCTTCCGCCCTTGCAGACTCAGCCTTTTTCCTTTCTTCTTCTTTCAGCCTTATAGCTTCGGCCTTGCGGGCGAGAAGGGCTTCTTTCTCTTTACGGGCGGCTTCCTGCAGCTGGCGGGCCTTCTCCTCTTTCTGCCCGGCAGCCTCCGCCCTCGCAGATTCGGCCTTCTTCCTCTCTTCTTCCTTCAGCCTCAAGACTTCGGTCTTGCGGGCGAGAAGGGCTTCTTTTTCTTTGCGGGCGGCTTCCTGCAACTGGTGGGCCTTCTCCTCTTTCTGCCTGGCGGCCTCCGCCCTCGCAAACTCGGCCTTTTTCCTTTCTTCTTCTTTCAGCCTTATAGCTTCTGCTTTGCGGGCAAGAAGGGCTTCCTTCTCTTTACGGGCGGCTTCCTGCTTCTCTTTTAATTTCCCGTCACCCGTTAAAATTACTCCAGTGCCTGCTGTATCTTTAATTTTTTCAGCATCAGCTATGGCGGAAACTCCGGTTTTTCTTTTTTCGGCGGCCGATAGTTTCCTATCTGCTATCAGAGCAGCCTTATCCAGGAATCTTTGCTGGTAAGCTGCCTTCCTATTTTTCTTAAGAGTTTCTATGGATCTTTTCAGTTCTTCTTTTCTTTCTTTTCTTCCAGGTTTCCCATCCCTTGCCTTTTTCCTCTCTTCTTCTTTCAGCCTTATGGCTTCGGCCTTTCGGGCGAGAAGGGCTTCTGTCTCTTTGCGGGCGGCTTCCTGCAGCTGGCGGGCCTTCTCCTCTTTCTGCCCGGCGGCCTCCGACCTCGCAGACTCGGCTTTCTTCCTCTCTTCTTCTTTCAGCCTTATGGCTTCGGCCTTTCGGGCGAGAAGGGCTTCTTTCTCTTTGCGGCTGGCTTCCTGCAACTGGCGGGCTTTCTCCTCTTTCTGCCTGGCGGCCTCCGCCCTTGCAGATTCGGCCTTCTTCCTTTCTTCTTCAACTTTTCTTCTCTTTTCGATTACTGCCTCTTCAGCCCGGGCTTTTTTCCATGCCAACTCTTCTTCTCTTTTCTTAAGCCTCTCTTCCCTCAGATGATTATCGCCGTCCGTACGGGCAATTTTTGCTTTCCCGTCTTTTTCAAAACCTTTTGAGAATATCTCCGCCAGTCTTTCCCTTCTTTTCTTTCTTCTTTTTCCCATTGCCTGATAAGACCTGTCGGCTTCCTTGGGCTTCCTGTCTCTCTTGATATATGGAACCTGCACATGGCTTTCCGCTCTCAGGGGACTCTTTTTCCTTGAAATGTCCGATATGCGGGACTCCCTCTTCTTGTGGAGCATCTCAAGCAACCGTTTTTTCTTTTCTTCCCTTTTTAAAAATATCTTTTCATTTTCCATTCTTTTTTTCAGGCGCTATCGCTTTTTTCAAGCTTGAGAATTACGCCGTTTATACCCATCTCCATCTTGAAAAATCCTTTAGCTGTTTTAGTTATAGAAAAATTCTTGAGTACGAAGTATGAAGAAGGCTGTTCAAAATACTTAAGGCACCTCAGGATTTCGTTGCTTGTCCCGCTAAGGGTTATTTTCAATGGCAACACCTCGTAAAAATTAACTTTCTGAGGGGCGCCGAATGTTATCTCCTCTATAACCGATACCCCTGAATCGAGTATCAGGTTCACCACATCCTTTACTACCTCGAACTGCAGGGTCCAGGTCTTTATCTGTTCCTCAGGCACGAGTCCGGTTACGGGAAATCCGAGAGACTGGGGTATCGTAAGCTTCCTTCTCGCCGCTTTCTTATACAGCCTGTCTGACGAAAAATATATGTATTCCTTGAACTCTATGGACGGGTACATCGTGAATTCCTGCGCCACCGGGTATATGGTTGAGAAATTGCCCATGAGCCGGTTAATATTATTTTCAAGAAAAGCCTTCTCCCTTGAAAGCTTCCCTATCAACTCCGGAGACGGCGCTTCATCTTTGATCGTTTCATATCTTTTGACCTGATCATACTTCGTCTTTATATCTTTTTCCACATCCGTTATATCTTTTTTAATTCGTTTGTTAAGGAATTGTCCGGCCACAATAATGCCAATAACCAGCAACAGTGAAAGCAGAAGCGCATATTTCCTGACCAACGCCTTGATTTTCTTCATTTTAAATTTATGATGAGTGAAAACTCGAGCTTTTCTTTTTCCTGGTTAATCTCGCAATAATTTATATCTGCCTTTTCTATAAAAGCGAGACCTTTGACCCGGGATACGAAATTCTTAAAATCACTGAAAGCGCTCCTTATATCGGTAATCACGACCTCTCCGTTAAGGGTAAATACCTTTTCCTCCCCAACGCTCAACTCTCCCCTGGGTTCCAGGGAGGGCTGTCCTGGCACGGGGGCAGGCGGCATACCTTCCGGTGGCGGAGGCTCGGAACCGGGAGGCATTTCGGGAGGAAGATCGGGCGGCATACCTTCCGGTGGCATATCCTGTGCTGGAGAAGGTGCAGCGGCTGGTCCGGTTCCTGCGCCCGGAACCAGGGAAACTATGTATATCCTGCTGCTTGGAAGGTTGCTGCCTATGTCAAGTATCCGCTTGAGCCATATTGTCTTGCTTGAAATGACTCCCTCTACAACCCCTTCCTTCCCCTGAAGAGCCTTTATTTCATTGTTAAGACTGTCAACCTCCGGCTTGTATTTCTCGTATTGTTTAAGGGACATCTCTATCTCGCTGAGTATCCCGTTGAGCATTGCCTTGTCCTGGTTATAGAAAAGGGTCGGGGTTATGGCAATCAATCCTGCCATAACTGCCGCAATGTAAATGTAAGGCCTGTTCTGCCTGAACTCCCTTATCCTTTCTATTTCTGCCGGGAGCATATCAAGATTTATAAATGTCTGCCTGCTCTTTCTCAGCCCTATTCCCATCAATATTGGGAATTCAAGGTACCGTTCCCCAAGGAAAGCGAACTCAGGATCAAGTTCTGCGTTTGAAAAAACGTTGAAATATGTTGTTTTTATCTTTGATTTCTCCTGGAAAAATTCCCTGAAGTTTTTAAACTGCGCGCTCTGTCCGCATACGTACACCTCTTCAACTTCCGGCCCTTTCTGGGTAAACCTCCAGTAATCTATGGAATTCTGTATCTCCGTGTTTATATTCTCTACGTTTGAAGCAACAAGGGGCATCTCCAGGCCCTGTGATATTTTCTTTTCTTCTGCCTCGGGATATGATAAAGATTCGGCTTCGGCTATTGCAGCGGTTATGGTATCTCCAGCTGTTGTGAGCGACCTCATAAGGATCTTTTCCTTGTGATGGATTATAAGGTTTGAAGAATTGGCGCCGATCTCAACGATGGCCTGGCATCTGTCAGGACTGAAGTAGTCAGAAATCATGAATATGTTATAAAAAGCGAATAGGTCGGTATCAAGGTATGCGTAATCTATTCCGAGGGAGGAAAGCCTGTTGAGAAAATCGTTTATGAGTTCCTTTTTAGCTGCGGCAAGCAGGATATTGAACGTCTGGTTTTCTTCGCTGAGTATCTGGTATTTCCATTCAACCATCTCGAGGGGAAAGGGTATCTGCTGCTGGACTTCGTATTTAAGGATGTCGTGGATCTTCTTGATGGGAACCTTGGGAATTGTAAGTGTCCTGACAAGGACACCTCTTCCCGGAAGGGAAACGTAATAGGAACTTCCCGGCTGACGTTTTATGAAAGAACGCCCCTCTGTCCTGAGGAATTCTTCCCTTTCTTCTGCCTGGGCCGGTATTTCAAGTTCGTCGTAATATGTAACCTTGAATTTGCCGGAGCTTTTATGTAAATCACATACTCTAATCTTGCTGCTTCCCAGATCTAACGAAAGCGCTCTTTTTTTCCCTATTTTCACCAGCTTTCTCCTGCAGGCATCTTTCACCACAAATAGAGGGACTCACGGCTAAATTCATCAAAATTTTCAATAATAATCAGAAAGTTGCGGGGGGCCGATTTGAACGGCCGACCTCCAGGTTATGGGCCTGGCGAGCTGCCACTGCTCCACCCCGCAATTGGGTAACTTTTAAAACTGATTCATCCTGAACTGATGCAAAACTGCAAAAACTTTTTGCCTCATGCTATATATGATCTTAA
The DNA here is from genome assembly GCA_029548585.1 of bacterium. Lineage (GTDB taxonomy): Bacteria > Ratteibacteria > UBA8468 > B48-G9 > JAFGKM01 > JALNXB01. The sequence goes on from JAKPNC010000215.1 coordinate 14,352, forward strand.
CACTAAATTGAGCCATTGTCAAGATTTTTAATCTCTTTTTTAATCTTGTCCTCGAGGGAATCAAGGCGCTTCAAAACTTTTTGATTCCTTTCCCCTTCTCTCTGAAGTTTCTGCTTCAATACCAGGATTCGCTCGTTCATCTCTATGGCATAAAGCGTCAGAACATCAAGCCTGTCAAGGGCCGGGTATTCCAGGGATATCATTCTCAGACGGTTGTTGATCTCCCTGCCCATCTCTTCGACCTCGTTGCTCCTGAATCCCGCCTGGACCTGGTATTTCTTGCCGAGAATATCAATTATTTGAGTCTTCACCCCTGAGCCTTCCTTTGAAACGGAGTTTTATTTCCTCCGCAATCCTGGATGCAAATTCCTTTATCTCAGAGCTCTCAAGCGTCTTCTCAGGATGCCTGAAGACCACTGAGAAACTTATGCTGATGCTCCCGCTTTCCATCTTCTTGTCCCTGTAAGCATCAAAAAATTCCACACCTTCCACCGGAAGCCCGAGAGAAAGTACCTCTTCTTCAATGTCATTCCATTGGACATCTTCGGAAAAGATGAAAGAGAAGTCTCTTCTTGAAGATGGGTACCTTGGCAATTCTTCGAAACTCCGCCTGAAATCAGCTGAGTCAATAAGCCTGTCAAGAAATATTTCGCACAGGTAAATTTCCTCGGATTCAAGACCGTACGACTTTTTCACCCGGTTGGAAGGGATGAAAATATTCCCGAGCTCAACGGATTCTTTCCCGCTTTTAAATATGGCCGTATTGTGCCCCTGATCGGCAAAAAAGCATTCCCTTGAGACAAAAGACGGTTTACCAATGCCGCATTCTCCGAGAAACCTTTCAATCTTGCCTTTCAGCAGAAAAAAATCCCCAAGGTTCACCGTTGCAAAAAGCATCCCGTTTTCTTCAAGGATTACTTTGTCTTTCACACGGAATATCTTTCCTGCCTCGAAAACTTCAAGCTGCCTCGTACCGTGGTGGACATTATGCCTGACAGATTCAAGCATCTCGGGAACGAGGCTCATCCTGAGGAATCCGAGATTTTCGGATATGGGGTTTTCAATGGCTACCCGGAATCCTGGTTTTTCGGTTTCAACTTTCATGCCTCCGGCCAGGCCCATGTTGACGAATTCCGTGAATCCGAGTTTAACCGCAACATCTTTAATCCTTTCCACCTTTTCAATTTCTTCGGAGGACGGGGTTGGAAGTATCCCTGCCTCGGGCATCAGGGAAGGTATTTCTGAATATCTTCCGTACCTTGCAATCTCTTCCACCAGGTCAATGTCTTCGCCTATATCATTCCTGTAAACCGGCGGGATTACCCCATATAGGCCTTTCCCCTTCACCGAGACTGAGAATCCAAGCTTTGAGAGGATATCGGAAATCGAGGTTTCCGGCACCTCTATTCCAAGCACCTTACTGACCTTGCCTGCCCTGAGAAGAATCTCCGCATGCTCTTTCCGGGTTATGCCCTCTTCCACAAGCCTGCCCGATTCTCCTCCGCTTACTTCCTTTATCAGGCACGACGTTCTTGCCATGCCCTTTGACGCCGTTTCAATATCCATTCCCCTTTCAAACCTGAGAGACGCTTCGGTCGAGAGCCCCAGCTTTTTGCTGCTTCTCCTGACGACCACCGGGTTGAAAACAGCACTTTCAATAAGTATATTCCTGGTGTGCTCCTTAACCTCTGACACCTCGCATCCCATGATCCCCGCAACGGCTATTATTTTGGAAGAATCGGCTATGACAAGATTATCCCGGTCTATTTCCCTCTTCCTGCCATCTATGAGAACCGCGCTTTCTCCTTTCCGCCCCCTCCTTATTTCAACATGCCCGTCTATCGTATCGAGGTCAAATATGTGAAGGGGCTGTCCCGTCTCCGCCATGACGAAATTCGATACGTCCACTGCATGAAATGAAGTCCTGTATCCGAGGCTGCCGAGGGCTTCCTTCATCTTCCACGGAGAAGCGATATTCCTTATATTCCTTATAATCCTGCATGAGTAATAACTGCAATCATCCCCATCCTCTATCCTGACATCCATGCCGTTGTCATTATCTTGCGGGAAAGAATCTTCCGGAAGCTTCAGGGAACAGCGGGTGAAAGGAATTAACTCGCGGGCCACGCCAACGAGACTTAAAAGGTATCCCCTGTTTGCAGGAGTTTCAAGCTCGAAAATGACATCATCCTGCGTTTCTGAAACTACCAGGGGGTTTAAACCGAGAAGATCAAGGTATTCTATCATCTCCCCGGGAAGTATTTTTTCACTGAGGTATTCAGATATGAGCCTGTATGAATATTTCATTTCTTTTATTCCGTTGAAGACAGATCAGCTGAACTGGTTTATGAACTTCATGTCGTTCTGGTAAAAATACCTTATATCTGTTATCCCAAGCTTTATAATGGCCATCCTTTCTATCCCCATGCCGAATGCGAAACCTGAATACTTTTCAGGATCGTATCCCACGTTCCTGAATACCTGGGGATGTATCATTCCGCAGCCAAGAACCTCTATGTACCCTGAATTCTTGCATGTTGAACAACCTTTTCCCCTGCATATGATGCACGTCATGCTGAGCTCAGCGCTCGGTTCCGTAAAGGGGAAATACGACGGGTTGAACTTCACCCTGATTCCGTCCCCGAACATCCTGTTTATGAAGTATGTCAGAACTCCCTTCAGATGTGCAAAATTTATGTTCCTGTCTACCATGAAACCTTCCATCTGGTGGAAAACGGGACTGTGGGTGGCGTCAACGGCATCCCTTCTGAAGCATTTCCCAACGGAAACAACCCTCAGGGGGGGACGGTTTTTCTCCATCATCCTTATCTGCACAGGGCTCGTGTGGGGCCTGAGAAGGATCTTCTCTTTTTCATTTATATAAAAAGTGTCCCAGGCATCCCTGGCGGGATGGCCGTCGGGTATATTCAGGGCTTCGAAGTTATAATAGGATGTCTCTATCTCCGGGCCTGCTTCAACGCCGAAACCAAGCCTCTTGAAAATCTCCGACATTTCCCTTATCGTGAGGCTTATCGGATGAAGGTGTCCGTAACTTGCGGGCTTTCCGGGAAAAGAAAGGTTGACGCTGCCTGAAGATTCCACGGAATCGTTCTCTTTCTCCTCGTACATCAGGGACAACCTTGATTTCAGATCGTTCATCATACGGCCGGCTTCCCGTTTCAATCCGTCGGAAAGACCCGGCATGAGAGAGAAGATCCTGTTAATCTCTCCTTTCCTTCCAAGGTACCTTACCTTCCATTCTTCCAGGCGGGCGCCTTCCCTGACCCCCTCTATCTCCTGGCCTGCCTTATCCAATATCCCGGATATGATCCCCTCAAGCTCTTTCAAATCCATATATCCCATTTCTCCTTATGTATTCTTCAACAGTGTCCGGAATCATATATTTTACAGTTTTTCCGGAAGAAAAACAATTCCGCAGGTAAGTCGATGAAATCTCAACCAAGGGAGACCCGATATAATGATACCGGATATCCTCTCCGGGAAGAATTAATGGCCTTCCAATCTTCCTCGGTGCAATCAGGAATACCACCCTCTGGATAAGAAGCTTGTATTCATGCCACGTGGAAATCTCCGAGAAGGCATCCTCTCCGACTATAAGGTAAATCCCTGAACCTGGATATTCCTTTTCAATATGGATGACGGTATCATACGTGTAAGAAGGCCCCATCCTCCCGGTCTCGATGTTTGAAACTTCGAAAAACGGGTTGTCCCCGGTTGCCATCCTCAACATTTCCAGCCTCTCCCCGGCACCTGCGAAAAAAACCTTTTTGTGGGGTGGAATGCCTGCCGGTATGAAGAGTACCTTTTCAAGGCAGAACTCTTCCCGGGCGTTCTCAGCCACAATAAGGTGGCCCGTGTGGACCGGATCGAAAGATCCTCCCATGATGCCAATCCTACTGCCTGGTTTGACCATTTCCGTGTATCACGTACTTGTAGGTTGTCAACTCTTCGAGGCCCATGGGACCCCTTGCGTGTATCTTGTCGGTGCTTATGCCAATCTCGGCCCCAAGTCCGAACTCGCCCCCGTCAGTAAACCTGGTTGAAGCATTGTGAAAAACCGCGGCGGCATCAACCCTGCTTAAAAAATTGGCCGCAGTATCCCTGTTGCCGGTTATAATCGATTCTGAATGCCTTGTGCCATGCATGTTTATGTGCTCCACCGCTTCGTCCGCCGAATCTACGACCTTTACAGATATAACCAGGTCAAGATACTCCGTTGACCAGTCGGAATCAACCGCAGGCTTGATACCTGGCAATATCTTTCTTGTCTCCCCGCATCCCCTGATCTCAACCTTTTCAGATCTGAATATTTCGGCTATTTTCGGGAGAAAATCCGGCGCTATATCTCTGTGAACGAGAAGAGTTTCCGTGGCATTGCACGTTGAAGGCCTCTGCACTTTTGCATTGACCGCAACCTTTATTGCCATTTCCATATCCGCATCACTGTCAACGTAAGTATGGCATACTCCCTTATAATGCTTTATAACGGGAATCCTGCTGTTTCTCACCACGGTTTCAATAAGGGACTCCCCTCCTCTCGGTATAACAAGGTCTATCAGGGCCGACATTGAAAGAAGGTACCTGACAGCCCTGCGCCCGCCCGTAGAAACCAGGTTGACCATTTCTTCCGGCATGGAGACCTCGAGCAGGCTTTTCCTGAGGATCGAGACAAGCATCCTGTTGGAATGCCTGGCCTCCCTGCCTCCCCTGAGGATAACGCAGTTTCCGGATTTCACGCACAGGATTGCCGCCTCAACCGTAACATCAGGCCTCGACTCGTATATGATCCCTATCACCCCTATGGGAACTCTTACACGCTCTATCAAAAGCCCGTTTGGCCTTCTTGTTTCCCAAATCTTTGCTCCGACCGGATCTGGAAGGAGCCTGACTGTATTGACGGCTTCTGCCATCTTGTCTATCCTCTTTTCCGTCAGGGCAAGCCTGTCCATGAAAGCCCCGGAAAGTCCTGATCTCCCGCACCTTTCAAGATCTCTCTGGTTTGCTCTTATTATATCCTTTCTCTGCATGTCAAGGTTTACTGCAAGCCTCCCGAGGAATAGGTTCTTCAGCCCTGAAGAAAAACCTGCGGCGTTAAAGGAGGCTTTTTTTGTCTCCCTGACAGACTCCAAAATTTTATCCTGCCAGGACATGCCGATCCCTTCTTTATCTCTTTTTTCCACTCTTTATCCTTTCGGGATAGAACATCGTCCCAACGCTCTCCCCGCTGGCGGCCTTTTTCAATATCCACATCTTCTTGCCGTTGAGTATAATGCAGAATTTTCCACTCCCGACTGCATGCTTCGCCGCGGCGATCTTGCTCTGTATACCCCCGCTGCCCTGCCTGGAAGGACCTCCGGCCACAACGCCGTTTATTTCATCCATATTCCTCACGTCCTTTATGACCTTGCTCTCTCTGTTTATTTTGGGATCGCTGTTGCTCAGCCCGTCCACATCCGTAAGTATTACAAGCATGTCTGCACCGCAAAGATC
>JAKPNC010000216.1 GCA_029548585.1 bacterium
GCGGCCTTACAACATTGCTTGTGTAACTATTTTAAGGAGGTCCACGGGGAATGCCGCCGCCCCGTAACGGGGAGAGATTTGTTTGCAAGCCAATCTCCCCCGGGGCTTGACCCGATGTTAACGTGAAAGCAATAAATACCACAGGAGACTCATATGAGGAAAATATATAACGTGGGAATCATAGGCACAGGTTTCATCGGAAAAGTACATGCTTACGGTTTCAGCAACCTGAAATATTATTACCCGGATTCCAGTTTCAAGGTCAGGCTCTTAGGGATCTGCGACGTGAGAAAAGATCTTCTTGAAGAATTCCGCGACAATTACGATTTTGATTTTACTACAACGGACTACAGGGAACTGATAAACCATCCTGAGATTGATATAGTGGACATATGCACTCCCAACATATTCCACAGGGAACAGATTCTCGAATGCATAAAAGCCGAAAAGCATATATACTGCGAAAAGCCTCTCGTATCTGATTTCGATGAATCAGTACAGGTGATTGAAGCCTTGAAAGGTTTCAGGAAGAGACACCAGATGACTTTCAACAGCAGATTTTTTCCAACCTCGGTCAGGGCAAAAGAAATGATTGACGCCGGCAGGCTCGGCAAACCGGTATCGTTCAGGATAGGCTATTATCATTCCGGCAGCGTGGACAAGAACAGGCCAATGGGCTGGAAACAGGAGAAGGGAGCCGGCGTTGGACTCGATCTGGGCGCGCATATAATTGATCTCCTTTACTACCTGTGGGGTGAATTCGAAGAGGTGTCGGCCGTTACAAGGATACTCTATCCCGAGAGAATCAACCGGGAAGGCGTGAGTGTCAAGGTCGAGGCGGAAGACTACTTCAACTGTAATGCAAGGCTGAAGAACGGCGCAATAGGAAACGTCGAAGCTTCAAAGGTGGCCCTCGGAGCCGAAGACGAGATAACCTACGAACTTTACGGTACTGAAGGTGCTATGAAATTCAATTCGATGCAGCCTAATTTCCTTCTCTATTACAACGGGAATGAACCCTCCGGCGGTTTCGGAAGGATCCCTGTGGTCAGCCGGTATCCCGAAAGTGTTTTCCCAGGTCCGAAGTTTGCGGTGGGATGGATCAGGGGCCATGTACATTCCATATACAAGTTCGTCTCTTCCGTTGACGGAGACAGGCCGGCAACGCCTTCTTTCCATGATGGGCATTACAACATGAAGGTGCTGGAAGCCGCACGCCTTTCTGAAGCCAGCGGAAAGTGGACTGCCGTCGGTTAGAAAGACCTGAAGGATATCCTGGGCAAAAGGAAAAGGACGGGCTATTTCTTAAGGTAGTATATAAGGTTTCCGAGCTCCGAGGCCATATCAACGTTGCTGACGTAAACAGACCCGGGCAGAACCAGCACGGTGGGCGTGAAATTCAGAATACCTTTTATACCCAGCTTTACTATATGTTCCGCAACCGGCTGGGCTTCCTCTACCGGAACACATATAACGGCAACCCTTATTCCTGTCGCCTTTATGATCTTGCCTGCATTCTTTATGTCTTCTATTACCATGCTTCCAACCCTGGCTCCGATCTTCTCGGGATTCTTATCGAAACATGCCGCGATTCTCACGTTTATCTTCTTGAAGCCTGAATACTGGACAAGAGCCGCACCGAGTTTCCCGACTCCCACCAGGATAACGTCTATCTCGTCCTCGAGTCCCAGTATCTTCTCTATGGCCCCGGCAAGGTTCTCAACATCGTACCCCACGCCCCTCTTGCCGAATTCGCCGAAGAATGACAAATCTTTCCTGAACTGGCTCGGCTGTACATTGAGATAGGAAGTTATATTCTCTGAAGAAATCACCTTGATTTTTCTCTTCCTGAGCATGTCAAGATACCTGAGGTATATAATCAGCCTCTTTATCGTCTCGGAAGAGATATTCTTTTCCTTTAACATGGATGGCGCCCTTGTGCAGCTTTGACCCTTTTCCCGGATTGAAGTATAATTAGATTATACCACAATCGAACGTTGCAAGTTAAAAGTCCAAAAGGGAGCGTAACATGGAAAATCTGAAGATTCACCCTGACAGGCTTAAATTAAGATGCACTCTGAAAGAGCTCAACTTCAAAACAACCGCAGAGATCAAGTCCCTTGCCGGCATAATAGGACAGGAAAGGGCGAAAAAAGCTCTCGAGTTCGGTCTCAACATAAACAGTTTAGGGTACAACATTTTCGTCGTGGGAGTTTCCGGGACAGGCAGGACGACCTCCGTGGAACAGGCCGTGATGAAAATAGCCGAGACAAGGCATGTGCCTGACGACTGGTGCTATGTCTTCAACTTTGAGGATACAGATATGCCCACGGCCCTCAGGTTCCCCCCGGGCAAGGCCGTAAAATTCAAAAAAGAGATGGACGAGCTTGTGGGAGAACTCCTCACGGACCTTTCAAAGGCTTTTGAAAGCCAGCTCTACGAAGAGCATAAGAACCAGGTGATAAAGGATCTCCAGGCACGGAAAAACGAGCTTTTCGAGCAACTTGAGAAGGGAGCCGAAACATCCGGATTCAGGATAAAGAAGACATCTTCGGGAATAGCGTTCATACCTGTCATAGAGGGCAAGCCCATCGAAGACAAGGATATCGAGAACATGACCGACGAAGCAAAGGAATCGATAAGCAAAAAGCAGGAGATCCTTTACGAACAGCTTACCAGCATATCGAGGATGATTCGAACCCTTGAGAAAGAAGCCCAGAAACAGCTGAACGAGATAGAAAAGAATACCGCGAAGTTCACCATCCAGCCTAAGATTGAGGAACTGAAAGAAAAATACAGGAATAACCCCCCCGTCTTCAAATTCCTTGAAGACGTTGAAAATGACATGCTCGAGAATATAGAGGAGTTCAAGGACAAGAAGGAGGTTGAAATCCTTCCCGGGGTTAAACTTCCTGAAAAACAGTCATCCCTGTACAGGTACCAGGTAAACGTTTTCATAGATAATTCAAGGATCAAGGGCGCTCCGGTGATAAAAGAATCCAATCCGACTTCCTACAACCTCAGCGGGAAGGTCGAATATAAGCCCCAGTACGGCGCCATGGTAACCGATTTCACCATGATCAAGCCCGGAGCCCTTCACAAGGCAAACGGCGGATACCTTATAATACAGGCGATAGACATGCTGAAAAACTATTTTTCATGGGAAACTCTTAAAAGGGCCATAAAGAATAACGAGATAATAATAGAAGATCTCAACGAGCAATTCAGGCTGGTAAACACCCCGACCCTAAGGCCCCAGCCCATACCCCTGAACCTTAAGATCCTTCTGATAGGCACTCCCATGATCTACTACCTTCTCTTTAACTACGACGAGGATTTCCAGAAACTTTTCAAGGTAAAGGCCGAATACAGCCTCGTGATGGAAAGAAACAAGCAGGGGGTCGCAAATTATGCCGCGCTTATAAGCAAGATATGCAACGAGGAGAAGCTGAAGCATTTTGATGCCGAGGCTGTGGCAAAGATAATAGAATACGGTGCAAGGATCTCAGAGAATCAGAATAAGCTGACAACCAGGTTCGTGGAAATAGCAGACATCATAAGGGAAGCAAATTTCTGGGCAGAAAACGGCGACTCCGAATTCATACACAGGAAACACATAGAAACGGCCCTTGAAGAAAAGGTCTTCCGTTCAAACCTTGTTGAGAAAAGGATCGGCGAAATGATCGAAGAAGGAACCATCCTGGTTAATACGGATGGAGAAACGGTCGGCCAGATCAACGGCCTGTCGGTCATGACCATGGGTGATTATTCCTTCGGCAAGCCTTCCAGGATAACCGCCCGGATTTACACCGGGAGGAGCGGAATGATAAACATAGACCGCGAGGTAAAGCTTGCAAGGTCGATCCATAACAAGGGATTCATGATCCTTACCGGATATCTCGGTGAAAAATACGGAAGCAACAAGCCTTTGGTTTTTACCGCAAGCATCTGCTTTGAACAGCTTTACGACGAGATAGAAGGTGACAGCGCGTCATCCACTGAGCTTTACTCGATACTTTCCGCTCTCTCGGGGCTTCCAATCAACCAGGGGATAGCAGTCACCGGCTCAGTAAACCAGAAAGGTGAAGTTCAGCCCGTAGGCGGCATCAACGAAAAGATAGAGGGATTTTATTATACATGCAATGCAAAAGGGCTGACAGGCAAGCAGGGAGTGATAATACCACATCAGAACCTCCGCCACCTCATGCTTAAAGACGAGGTGATAGAGGCTGTCAAAAACGGAATGTTTACGATCTGGGCCGTCAAGGATATAGAGGAAGGAATAGAAATACTGACGGGGGTGCCTGCCGGCAGGCAAAACGGCAAGGGACTCTACCCTGCCGGAACGGTCAACCATCTCGTAGAGAAGAAACTGGACGAACTCCATAAGGCATATTCAAAAAGCCAGAAAGCAAAGCCTGTCAAGAAAAAGTGAAAAAGATAATTTTACTGGCAATACTGGTATCTTTTTTGACGGGCCTCAACCTCGAGCCAGGCCAGGAGAAGCATATCTTTTTCGGATTCAGCGAAAAAACCGAAACGTGGGCTGTATCAGGCACTCCAGGCAACTGTGCTAAAAAAACAAGCATCTCGGGTGAGAGGATTCTATCGGGGAGCGGCGCGCTGAAAACCGAGCTTGACTTCCCCGGCGAGGGTTTTATAGAGAAAGATTTTTTCAAGGATTTTTCCGCTTATTCGTCTCTGGTCCTGAACGTATTTCTCCCCGGAGGCAATAATTCTCCCGACGACCTGAGAATCTCCGTACTGCTGCAGGACAACGAACTCTTGTGGTACCAGACCCAGTCCTTTCCGCTTTCAGGGGAAATATGGAACAGGCTCACCCTTGACGTCTCTCCCAAAAGCGCTTTCTGGGAAAGCATCGGACACAAACAGCCATGGTCTGAAAAACCTTCATCAGGCATACGGAAGATCGGGGTGAAGTTCTTCTCTTCAAGGAAATCATCCGTTTCGGTTTACATCGATGAAGTATCAGGCATTCCAAGGTCGTTCCCCGAACATTCCGCATCCGCTGAAACCCTAAAAGCGTACGAAAAGTTCGAGATAAGCTTCTATGCGCCCGGTTCATGCAAAAATCCTTTTGATCCTGAAGAAATAGAGGCAAAAGGGGTTTTCACGTGTCCTGACGGAAAGGATATCACCGTGCCCGGATTCTACTTTCAGGAATACTCACGCCTCCTCGAAAACGGGGAAGAGAAACTTCTGCCGGTTGGATACCCGCATTGGAAAATAAGGTTCACTCCCCGGCAGGCAGGGACTTACAGGTATACAGCGATCCTTCGTACGAACGCCGGCGAATTAAAATCTTGTGAAGGCAGGTTCACGGCTCTTCCTCCCGGAAAACCGGGATTCGTGGGGATAAGCAGCCTTGATAAAAGATATTTTGCCTTTGACAACGGGGATTTCTTCTATCCCGTCGGGCTTAATGTCAGGTCTCCCACGGATACCCGGTATGACTCTCTCATGAAAAAGAAAGCGGGGCCGGACGGAGGCTCTTTCTACTACGATCAGGTATTTTCCAGGATGTCACAAAACGGCATGAACTTTGCAGAAATATGGTTGGCGCCGTGGTTTTCTGCCCTTGAATGGAAAGAGAACAGGCCTGGCTACAGAAACCTGGGGTATTACAACCTCGGTAACGCATACAAGATAGACAGGATACTGGAATCTGCCGAGAAACACGGCATATTCCTGCAGGTTGTGATAATAAACCACGGCCAGCTCAGCACATGGTGCGACAGGGAATGGCAGGACAACCCTTACAACGAATCGAACGGCGGCTTCCTGAAGAGACCCGATGATTTTTTCACGGATAAACGCGCCAGGGAATCCTTCAGGAGACAACTCGGATACATCCTGGCGAGGTGGAGCTATTCTCCCAACATATTCTCGTGGGAAATCATGAATGAAATGAACCTGACAGGTTCCCGGAGCAACTTTTACTCGAAGGAGGAAAAGACTCTTTCAGACTGGTTCGGAGAGATGAAGGAGTACATCGGACAGGTTGACGTCTTCAAACACCTGGTAACCGGCCACTACACCATTCTCGCCAAGAGCCGTATCCTCTCGGAACTTGCGGATTATACAATTACAAACGGATACTACGACATGCGAAATGCTATCCTTCCTTCTTTCCTCGACTCCATATACCTTCACCATTCAGGATTCAACAAACCGGCATTCGTATCGGAATTCGGGGGAACCTCGGGGGGATCTTCCGTAAAAAACCTCGAAAGGGATATCATCGTGGGCCTCTGGTACGGGTATCACAAGCATTTCGCGGCAACTCCCATGTTCTGGTGGCACGGACTTGTCATGGACAGGGACCTTTTCGATTTGTACAGGGTATTTTCCGAATATTCGTCAGGAAATAGCAGGTTCTTCGATTCCCTTGAAACCGGAAAGACGTCCATTGAGGGGCCGGGGAACAAACAGATTTCGTCAATTACCCTTGAAAACGACCATTTTGCAAGCTGCTGGGTTTACAACTTTGCAGTAACCAGGGATATGGATGGCATATCTCTGCCGCCCATGTCAGGCATGAAGGCGCTCATAGGGAATAAGAAGAACGGAAGGTACAGGGTAACCTTTTATGACATGGAAAAGGGGATCGTGGACGAAACCGTCCAGGATCACCAGGAGACGGAAGGAAGAATGAAGGTAAGCCTTCCCCCGTTTACCAGATGGATAGCCTTCAAAGCGGAATTAGAATGAAAAGGAGAGATGGCAACCTCATGTACATACGGGAAAGGATCCCGCTGCCGGAGAATAATGCGGCTTCCAACCTGAGCCTTTCCCAGAAACTCTCCATGGGGCTTTTAGTTCTTCTGATAATCCTTGCACTTCGCAGTGCAAGCAACCCTTTCCAGGCGTACATACACTTTTCCTACGGCGTCAGCGTCCTCTACCTTATCATTTGCAGCCACAAGCTCTTCCTTATCCTGGCAGGAAGCCTCAGGAAAAGCGAAATAGGGATTACAGAGATCGAGATATCGAGCAACAAGACCTGGCCCCGATACACTCTTCTCCTTCCGGTATACAGGGAAACAGAGATATTCCCCCAGCTTTACAAGGCCGTGGAGAACATGGATTACCCGAGGGAGAACATGGAAATCCTTCTTCTTGTCGAAGAGGATGACGAAGAATTTAAAAGATACCTCGCTTCGACCAGGCTGCCTGAATGGTGGAAAGTCGTGGAAATCCCCGATTTCAAGCCAAAAACGAAGGGAAAGGCCCTGAACTACGGCCTTCTGCAGGCCTCCGGGAAATACCTCGTAATATACGATGCGGAAGATATCCCGGAAAAGAATCAGCTGAAAAAAGCTGCAATAGCCTTCTCGCGCATCCCGGAGGATGTCGCGTGCCTCCAGTCAAAGCTCAATTATTACAATCCATACCAGAACATTCTTACAAGATGGTTCACGGCCGAATACTCCTCATGGTTCGACCTATACCTTCCCGGGATAGACGCGGTCAATGCACCCATGCCGCTCGGCGGCACGTCCAACCATTTCAGGACGTCAAAGCTTCTTGAACTGAAGGGATGGGATCCCTTTAACGTCACTGAAGACTGCGATCTTGGAATCAGGATTTTCAGGGCAGGTTACACTACAAGGGTTCTTGATACGACAACATGGGAAGAGGCAAACAGCCTTCTCGACAACTGGCTCAAGCAGCGCAGCAGGTGGGTCAAGGGTTACATACAGACCTACTTTGTAAACATGCGCAACCCCCTGGAGCTTTTAAAAAGCACAGGCCCTGTTAATTTCCTTCATTTCAATATCATCGTTGGAGGAAACTTTTTCGTGTTATGCTTCAATCCCCTGGCATGGCTCATGATAATCGTCTGGCTGGCAATGCCGGGGAAGTTTTCCGGGTCAGACACTTTCCTGCTTACGTCAGCAATAATCCTGCTGGCAGGCAACCTTTTCTTCATGTTGATAAATGTATGGGGGGTGGTAAAGCGCAAATGGTACAAGCTGACCATGGCGGCCATGATGTCTCCCGCTTACTGGTTTCTAATGAGTATGGGAGCATGGAAGGGACTGATCCAGTACCTCAGAAAACCCCATTTCTGGGAAAAAACACGTCACGCCCTTTTCAAAAATTACCATAACCAAAGCTCCTGAAGATATCGGGCCTGTTCTTCCAATCCTTCACTACCTTGACCCACAGCTCGAGAAAAACTTTCTTCCCGATAAGTTCTTCTATCTCTTTTCTCGCAAGTGTTCCGGCAGCCTTCAGCTTCTCACCGTTCTTCCCGATTATTATCTTCTTGATATTTTCCCTGTCTATGATGATATTCGCCCTGATGGCCATCATCTTCTTGTCCTTATTCCCGGGTTTGAACTCTTCTATCGCCACCGCGATGCTCTGCGGAACCTCCTGGTAGGTGCTGTTTACTATCTTCTCCCTTATGATCTCGGCTATCTCGTATTCGAGAGGTATGTTTGTCTCCATATTTTCCGGAAATAATCTCTCACCTTCCGGCAGGTGCCTGAAAACCGCTTTCAGGAGTTCTCCGATGTTATCCTTCTTCTTTGCAGAAAGGGGCACGACCTCAAGGAAAGGGTATCTCGACATGCTATTTTCTATAATGGGAAGGAGAAAATCCTTCTGGGAGAGCATGTCTGTCTTATTTATCACCAGTATGATCTTCTTGGAAAATTTCTTCAGGCTCTCGAGGATTTTCTCGTCGTATTCCTGCCAACCGTTTGCATCAAGCAGGAAGAGAACTATATCGGAATCCTCCACGCAGCTGAAAATAGTTCTGACCATGCTCTTGGCAAGTTCCGAGCTGTTTTTCTCGAAGCCCGGAGTATCGAGAAAAACAACCTGGCCCTCCTTCGAATTGTATACTCCAAGGATCTTTATCCTTGTTATGGCCGGATGTGAAGATACGATCGACACCTTTGAGCCGAGAATTGCGTTTATCAGGCTTGACTTGCCGACATTAGGCCTGCCTACGATAGAAACAAATCCTGATTTCATGTTGCCACGTATCCTTTCAGATTAGTATCTCGACGTTTTTTTCCATGGATTCTCTTTCAACGCCTATCACAGCAAGAGAATGCCTCGCGTCTTCCGGGGTAACTACGTTAAACTGCTTGTTGTGACTCACGTGCTCTATGAAATACCTTATCTCGTGGAAATACCCCCCGAGATCTTCTATGTTGCCGCTGCCACCCTCTGCCTTGATCTTGTCAAAAACGGGCCTGTTGACCTTGCCCGTTGATTCGTACACCACGAGGGTGGGATTATTCCTCGAATTGAATTCAATGACAGCCTTTTCGAAATTCGCAGTGTAGCTCATCTCGAAGGGATACTGGGCAGGCATGTCCCAACCGCCTTCCACGTTTGCCACAAGGCCGTCGGCGAATGTGAAAGTCGTATACACGTGTGCCAGGCCGCTGCCCCCGGAAGCCCTCGAAAATATCTTGGCAGGGTTCTTTCCGATCAGGTATAGGATGAAATCAGTATCATGTATATGGAGGTCTGTCAGGGCGCCGCCAGACTTTTCATCGTTCAGAAGCCAGTCTTCCCAGCTCCAGGTCGGAAGGGGAGACAGCCTGCGGCATGAAAGTCCCTTAAGTTCTCCGTAATTCTTCCTGTCATACGCCTCCTTAAGAAACCTGTATTCGTTCCAGAACCTTATCACGTGGCCTATCATCAGCCGTACCTTATTCTTCCTGCAAACCCCTATCATCTCGTCGGCATCACCGACATTAAGGGCTATGGGCTTTTCGCAGAGGATATCCTTGCCCTGCTCCGCCGCCTTGATTACGAACTCCTTGTGAAGAAATGTCGGCAGGCATATGTCCATGACGCTTATATCCTGCCTGGTAAGAAGTTGTTCAGGATCAAAGTACGGAATTGTCTTGTATCTTGAAGAAAGAGATTTGGCCTTTTCACCCCTTATGTCCGCTATGCCCGCAATCTTTACATCAGGAAGCATGCTGTATACGCCGGCATGCATGCCTCCCATGAAACCTGCTCCTATGATACCCACTCTTGTCATCTTACGGCCCTCCTTGAATCAAATGATAAAAACGTAACACCCGCATCTCATTGGCAGGGATGTAACACAGGCAGGTTTGCCTACTACTGCCTTAAAGATCCTTCATTTACAGCCAGGTTATCCTGAAAGAAAAAACGTTCTTACCCTCGACGGTTGTAAGAAATGTACCGTCATCGAGAGTAGTAACAAAGGAAGTCTTTCCTGAAAGATCGTACCTCCACAATTTCTTTCCATCACGGGCGAGAACATAAAAATATTCTCCTTTCCTGCCGGTCAGAAGCCTCATCACCTCTTCGCTGAAAGCGGAGAATTCGATATCCTGGCCCGCTTCGAAGCTTACTATCTCGTTGCCCTTGTCGTCGTAAAGAAATGTCCTTCCTTTTGCCGTGACGGCGCAATTATAATTGTTACGCGAAACCTGTATGCTGGAAACCCTGTTGTTAAGGTTCTTCTTCCAAAGGACGTTGCCCTCATCGGAGAAACTCCAGTACTGGCCGTTTTCCATTCCGACGAATACCCGGTCGGAAGTGTCGGAGATCTCTACCGAGGAGACCCATTCCGGGAGCTTCTCCTCCCAAAATGTCTCACCTTTCCCGTCCTTGAAGAGAATCCCGTTGTTGACTCCTACAACGAGGAATCTGCCTTTTTCTGCTATATCGATGCCCCTTGCGTAATTCTTAACTTCCTGCTTCCACCTGATGCCGCCTTTCATCTCCGCAAAGTAGAGAATGCCGTTGAGGGACATCCATGAGAAATAATTTCCGCACGGGGATATTGCAACCTTTATTACCTTCTCCGGCACGGTGAAGCGTCTCAACATGCTTCCCTGGGAGTTCAATATATAAATGGAACCGTTCTCAGTTCCGGCAATTATTCTCCTGGAGCCGCTCGAGAAGCCAAGATCGGTAACGAAACTGTCAGCTTCATAATTCCAGAGAAGCCTGTTCTCGGGTATGAAAAGGGAACCAGGAATCTCCCTGTTCTGGAATTGGAGCGCAAAACGTTTCATGAAATTCTGGAGGTACTGGTAAGATTCCGTCTTGTACTCGTAAGTCTCGAACCACACCTTTTTCTTCGGGTTGAAAACGTCCACCTGGAATATGTAGTAATCGTCTATCCTTGTAAGAACCGGCCTGAGGATATAATCTGCATTCAGCATTTTCCCGAGGTTTGAAAGCTCGTCCTCGTGCTTGAAATCGTCCTCTGTAATGCCCATCTCGGACATCGCCCTGTCATATGACTTCCTGTCTATCAAAGTGAATCCGTCCATGCCGGCGATCTCCACGGAAAGAAGTTTCTGGACGTCCGGCTTCATGAAATCCTGTATGTTTCTGAAAAGGGTATCGAGAGCCAGTATGCCGGGTTTGGAAATCTTTAGACCCGTCCTCTTGATCCTCTTCTCAATGAGGGCGGGAGAAATGGACGACCCGTGATAATTTTTCGACTCCTGGCGCCTGTATATCTCCTCGTACAGGATCTTTGCGTCTCTCCACCTGTTATCATCCTCATATATGGAAGCCATCTTCATCATGTAATCAGTATCCGGTATTATTGACTGCTCCATATATAGGCTGTAATGCATCAACGCCTCTTTTATCCTTTTATGCTTCATGGCGTAATCGCCTATGATCCTGCTGAGGTACGCTTCCGGGGAAGCATACTTCAAAAGCTTCATCGAATCCCCGGTTCTCGGCCATCCCTTGGGCCAGTTGTCAGGATCGAAAGGCTTCGATTCGAGGGTCTTGCGCCTCGCCAGCCTGAGATAGGAATCCGCAACCTGCTGTTTTCCCCGCGAATCCTGGTAATCCGCCTTCTTCACGTATTCCCAGACATTTTCATGAAAGATGATACCAAGGGCCTTGTTTTTCTCGTACCATTCGGAAGCCACGGCCATCCCGGACATAAAGATGAAGAAAATCAGAAGGTATTTTTTGATTTCTGCCATTTCACTCCTTGAAGTTTATTACTCCGAACTGTTCAGGATTGTCAATCCTGCCTGTCCATGAAGTAGCGGGAACCTGCTGAGAGTCCCGCTGGAAATTGATGGCCCACGTTTCACCGGGATTTATAACGTTGACCCTGAAGTTGCTCAGGGGTATCGCCATCTCCACAATCCACCTTGATTTCTCTATCCTCACTGACGATTTCCAGTCGGCTTCCCACTTGCTGTCAGGCTCGTCACTGCTCCCGTAAAGCTTCCAGACGTAGCTGTACCTTATATCTCCTTTAGGATGTACCACGAACTGGTACCACCTGCGTTCAGAACCGCCCGGGTTGACAGAGACCGTTATGAAATCCCTCGAGTTCAATGTGAGAGATTCAGCATTCGGATCATCGCAAATGAAAAGAAAGTAGATATTGTTCTTGTCGTATCCGGCTGAGACCTTTGTCTGTACCGATGAGGGGATCTTCTCTTCCCCGAGAAGAATGAAAAGGCTTTCCCTGGTTGCGGTCTGCCAGAACCTGTCCCTGTCAGACCCGTCTATAGATATCTGAGACTTTACGAGAGACGCAACAAGTTTCTTAGGCTGTATCTCAAGAATGCCGAGTTTTTCAAACTTGAGGGTCTCCCTCAGTGAAGGAACCCTCCTCCTGAGAGAAGCGGGTATAACGGGATCCTCCAGGTGCTTGTTTGCCTGCGTCCTCACAGGCTCCACGCTTTCCTCCGAAAGCCTCACGAGGGTCTCGAGGCCCTTCTCTTCCCCCATCCTGGCAAGGGCCCACGAGGAAATAAGCTTGACCTCAAGCTCCGAATCGAGAAGGCTTTTAAGGAGAAGACCGGACGCCCTTTTGTCGTTGAGATTCACAAATATTTCGGCCGCAAGCTTCTGGTATTCGACGTTGCCGCTCTGAAGATACCGTGCACCCAACGGAAAGGCCTCGTCCATCTTCATCCTGGAAAGGGCCCAGGCACATATGAGCTGGTACTCCGGATCGAAGTGGCGGGTGCCGCTCCTCAGAAGTGGAATCGCAGCCCTGTATCTTGTTTCCCCCACGGCAAAAGCCGCAAGTTTCTTGATGTTCATGTCGGCTTCCTTCATCATATCGACCAGGTTCTTGCCATATACCCTGGATGGCATCTCCCTTGCCATGAGAAGCATCTTTTCCCTGACTTCCGGATACTTGCTGTATGACATCTTCACAAGCATGTCAGGAAGGTTTCCCGATCCGTACATGTTATCCATCCTGTCCAGGACGAACTGCCTTTCCTCCCTGGCAGGATTCTCAAGGATGCGCAGCAACTCCTTCATAGCCTGCCGCATAAGGGACGAGGAGAGATTCCTGACCCTCCGGGAAGAATCCTTATTCTCAAGGTAGGCAAGAGATTTCAATACATCCGGATCAAACCTTGAAACGGCGAAGGCGGAATTGACCGCGGCATAACGGACACGGGGATCCCCGTCCATTGTTTTTCCAAGGATAAAGCCGAGAAGATCCTTATTCTTTCTCTTGCCGAGAAGGTTGAGAGCGGTGATCCTCGAATCCTTTGAAAACGACTCGTCTTCAATGAAATTCTGCAATACCGTATCCATGGTCGGATCATCTATGGCGGCAACCAGCTTCTCTGCGTATTCCCGGATCTGTGGTGATTCATCGGCAAGCTTTTCCACTATGTGCGGATAGGAAAGAGGTTCCCTGAATTTTTCCAGCGCCCACAGGCTGTAACCCCTGACCCTGTCGTCGGGATCCGAAAGCCCCGTGACAAGCCCGTTGATGCTCTCGGAAGCCTTGAGCCTTACAAGGGTCCTTATACTTTCAATCTTCACCTGCGTGGACTCTTCTGTCAGGAGTCCTTCTATCTGCCTGTTCCCGTCTTCGGCCTTCAGCCTCTCTATGGCCCAAAGAGCCCTTATCTTGATCTCGTCATTCCAGTCTTCGAGAAGCTTTACGAAGACTGGAATTGCCCTCCTGTCACCGACCGCATCAAGAAGCCATAGCGTCCTGATACGGATCTCGGGATTTTCGCTTCCTGCGGCATCAAGAACATTCTTGACCTGGTTATCGGGGAGATTCCTGAACACATGCCTTGAAATATCTTTCCACATGAGTCCGGCCAGCGCCCAAAGGATCTCTCCTTTCACATCCTCGTTCTTCTCATTAAGGGAGGAGACAAGAAAAGGTATCTCCTTCTCATCACTGTACTTGCCCAGTCCTATGGCAGAATAGTATCTTACCTGCCAGTAAGTATCTTTCATCGCCTTCCTGAAATCCGGTACGAGAGAACCTTCCCCGTACCTTACAAGCCCCTGGATCCCGTACAGCCGTACCTGCCAGTAGGTATCCCCGACCGCCTTCCTGTAATAGGGTATACACGTCGAATCCCCCGCTTCGAGCAGTGCAAGGGATGCACTGCTCCTGATTTCGTCCTTCTTCTCCTTTTCGAGAACCTGGGCAAGCTCGGGCAGGTAAACCTTGTTTCCCGTCTTCTTTATCTTTCCAATTATCTCCATCTTCTTCTGGTCGGTACCTGAAAAAAGCCCCTTGATATCAAGATCTGAAAGTGCCGCAGGCAAGTTCATGGAGAAGAAGATAAACAGAACGAACACCTTTGAAAAAAAGTTTTTATTTTTCATTTTCATATAGTTCCGCCAATGTAGTAAAACCGGGGGAAGCCTATGTCCGCAATCCGGATCTCCCCACAGTATTCCGGGCCTTTTCCTGTATAGAAGCCTCTCCTGGCAAAACCTAAACCAAGGGTCATGTTTCCTTTCACAGCAATACCCGCTATCTCTCCGGTATCGGGATTCAGTCCTGAAGGCGCGTCCGCACAGAGTACAAACCTGCCGGCCCTGTTAAGATGCTCTATCAATTCGAAATCTCTGCCTTCTATGGCCCCCCTTATGCCGGAACCGAATATCGCATCTATTACTGCATCATAATTTCCCATGTCCGGCATTTCCCAGCCGGATTTTTCAAGCGAAACAGCTTTTATATTCATTTTAAGCAAAATCTGGTAATTTGTAAAGGAAATGCCGGTAAATTTTTCCGGAATGCCTGAATAGAAAACCTCAACGGGAATACCTGCATTAAAAAGATACCTCGCAGCAACGAAACCGTCACCTCCGTTGTTACCCTTTCCTGAAATAACGGCAACGCCCCTGCTTCCAGCAACTCCGAGCCTTTCGATGAGGCACTCCGCCAGCGACCTTCCGGCATTCTCCATCAATATGAGCCGGCTTATTCCAAAACGTTTTTCAGTCTCTTCCTCGACCGCCTCTATCTCCTTGCGGGAAAGAATCTTAAACTCCATCTCAAGCCCCCAGTTTAGACAAAAGGTCAATGGCAACCTTGTTGACCGGCCCTGCTCCTATGGTCAGAACTACATCCCCTTTCTTAACGATCTCAGCCAGGTAAGCGACGATCTCTCCGAAAGAGGGAAGGTATAGAGCCTCCTTCCCGTTCTCCCTTATCTTTTCTGCGAGAATCTGTGCATTCACAAGCTTTTTCTCATTTATGGAATCCCTTACGAAGTATATGTCAGGAACGACAATCTTGTCTGCCATTGAAAAAGCCCTGGCAAAATCCTTCAGGAGAATTCTCGTCCTGCTGTACTGGTGCGGCTGGAATACGACTATCAGCCTTGATTCGGGGAACATTCCCCTGACAGTCCTGAGAGTAAAGGAGATCTCCGTGGGATGGTGGCCGTAATCGTCAATCACGGTGACTCCGGAAACACTTCCCAGGATTTCGCACCTCCGGTGAACACCCCGGAAATTCTCCAGGCCATCCCTTACCGACGAAAATGGAAGCCCGAGGTGTGCCGCACAGGAAACCGCCGCAAGGGAATTCAGCACGTTGTGCATGCCCTGGGCCCGGGATTTCACCTTTTCGGCAGCCATCTTTCCCCTGAAGAGGCAATCGTACTCCATGTAATCCCTGTAAAGCCTTATGTTACCGGCAGTCCAGTCTCCCTGCCTGATCCCGTAGGATATTTTGCTCTCCCTTGCAATCTTCCCTGCAACGCCAGCGGCATTGGAATCCTCCGCGCAGTAAATCACCTTTCCGCCGGCTTTGACCCCGGAAATAAATTTCCTGAAGGCAGCCTTTATTTCCCGGATATCGCTGTAATAGTCAAGGTGGTCTTTTTCTATATTTGTAACTATGGCAATCTCAGGCTGGTAATTGAGAAAAGACCTCTTGTACTCGCAGGCTTCAACTACGAGAAAATCGCTGTTTCCCACTCCGGAATTGCCAAGGCTGCGGATCTCTCCTCCGATGAGGAAAGACGGGCAGAGCCCTCCGGCAATCAGTACCGACACCACCAGGGAAGAAGTTGTAGTCTTCCCGTGGGTTCCGGCAACGGCTATGCCCCTTTTCCTGCGCATGACGAAACCGACTGCCTCGGGGTACGTCAGCATGGGTATAGAGTATCCGGCAGCCATCCTGTATTCAGGGTTGTCAGGCATGATGGCGTGGGAATATATGACTACATCGGTGGAACGCGGGATATTCCTCCCCCTCTGGATGTGGTTTATCCTTGCCCCCCTTTCGGAAAGATCCGAAAGAACGGGTGACTGGTTTTTATCGGAACCGGAAACCTTCTTGTCTATGCTCAGCAGGAGCCTTGCCAGTCCGCTCATGCCCGTTCCGCCTATTCCTATCATGTATATATTCTTTGAATCTTCTATTATATTGGCATTCTTTTTCATTTTGAAATGTACCTGGAAACGACAAAAGCCGTTTTGCCTTCTTTATCCACTATGGAAACCTTTGACATCTTCTCCGCCATCTTTTTGCGAGACATGAGGAAATCGCCGAATATCACGCTGAAATTCCTGAGGCTTGAATCATTCTGGGCCACGGTCATGCTGCACCCTCTTTCGCTGAAAAAGAGGGCGTTGCATTCCTGGTGCGCCCCGGCATGCGGATAAGGAACCACTATTGCCGGTATCTTCCACTCATTTATCTCCGCGAGAGTGCCGGCGCCTCCCCTGCATATGACACAATCCGCCGCGGAGTAAAGCCTTGACATCTCAACATAGAACCTGAATACCTTCGCAGGGATGCCGTTTTTGTCGTATAACGCCTGTATCTCCCCGGGAGATGAGCCCGTAAGATGAATAAACTGCAGGGACTGCTCCCTGAAAAAAGAAAAGTTGTCGCATACCAGCCTGTTCAGAAAGTCTGAACCCTGGCTCCCTCCGAATACAAGGACAGTGAGAATGTCCGGTGAAAACCCGAGTTCTTTCAGAGCCCCGGCCTTAGTGGGGCCTGAGGCGAAATCCCTTATCAGGGGGAAACCCGTCACCTCGGTCCTCCCGGCAGGATAGCCCGAAAGGGAAGGGAAGGTAATCGTTATCCTGTCGGCTATCAGAGTGGAAAGCCTGGTCACCTTTCCCATTCTCACGTTTTGCTCATGGACGACGGTCTTTATCCCGCAAAGCTTTGCCGCAAGCAGGAAGGGAACCGTGGCATAACTGCCCGTAATAAAAACGACTCCATACCTTCCATGAAGAAGAACCGCACAGGCTTTTAGAAACACGCACAGGAACCTGAAGGGAGACAGGATATCACTGGCAGTTATCCTGCACGGCGGAATAACCGAATATTCGAATCCTTTTTTCTCAAGCCATTTGAATATATACTCCCTTCCTGGAACGAAAAACTTTACAGCGGCTCCGTAACGTTCGCGAAGATCTTCTCCCACTGCGAGCCCCGGGAAAAAATGACCTCCCGTTGAACCCGTTATCACGGCAACCTTTCTATTTTTATATTTTGGCATTATTATATTATATCAGATATGCCGGAATTTTCCTTATGGAAAAAAAGTATTATAATAGGATTCCGTGTAACCGCTATTTTTAAGCCTGCGGGAAATACGGAACATGATTGAAGAAATGACGTTATTTCTTCAAATGGTATAGACAATAAGGCTGAAAGGAGATTTTAATGGATAAAGCACTGGTGATTGTAGAATCCCCAACGAAGGCAAAAACCATAGGAGGCATACTGGGCAACAGCTACAGGGTAATGGCCACGATGGGCCATGTAAGGGACCTGCCTTCAAAGAAGCTGGGCATCGACATAAATAAGGACTTCGAACCGGAATACCAGGTTATACAGGGAAAGAAGAGCATAATATCAAAGTTGAAGAAAGCTGCCGGGGAAAGTTCGGAAATATTCCTTGCAACCGACGAAGACAGGGAAGGTGAAGCGATTGCATGGCACATAGTCCATGCCATAGGCAGGGAGAACGAGGATGTCAAAAGGGTGGCCTTTCACGAAATAGTTCCCGATGCGGTAAAGAAGGCTTTCACGTCCCCCCGGACCATATCCATGGGCCTGGTCAATTCCCAGCAGGCAAGGAGGATCCTTGACAGGATAGTCGGCTACACCATAAGCCCCCTTCTCGCAAGAAACCTCGAAAGGGGACTCTCCGCCGGAAGGGTGCAGTCAGTGGCTCTGAGACTCATTGTTGAAAGGGAAAAGGAAATAGAGGCTTTTGTGCCTCAAACCTACTGGACGGTAACGGCTGAAGCTGAGAAGGAGGGAAAACCTGTAACCTTCTCCCTGGCAGAGATAGAAGGCAAGAAAATTGACCGCCATTTCATCAGGGAGAGCCAGCTTGCGGAATCCATACTCGTGGAACTCGGAAAGGGAAATCTCACGGTAAGGGACAAGAAAGAGTCTATAAAGAAAATTAAGCCTTATCCCCCCTTTATCACCAGCACGCTTCAGCAGGAAGCATCAATAAAACTGGGATTCTCTTCCACAAAAACCATGCTCAACGCGCAGCAGTTGTACGAAGGCATTTCAATAGAAGGAAAGAACATGGGACTCATAACCTACATGAGAACGGATTCTCCCTCTGTTGCAAGATCAGCCCTCAACCAGGCCGTTAAGCATATAAAGGAATCGTTCGGAGAAGAATACCTTCCCGAAAAACCGTTCTATTACAAGAGCCGGTCTGCAAGCGCACAGGAAGCCCACGAGGCGATAAGGCCAACTACTGTCGAGATGACCCCGGGCAGGGTGGAGAAATTCCTGAATGGCGACCAGTACAAGCTTTACGCTCTTATCTGGAACAGGTTTGTCGCAAGCCAGATGAAGGAAGCCGAGGTCAGGAATATACTGCTCGAGGCTGAAAACGGCAGGTACCTTTTCACCGCGGAGAAGAACGGCATCATTTTCGACGGCTTTACAAGGATATGGGAAACAAGGATAGAGACAGGAGAGGAGATTTCAGACGGATTTGAGAAGGGAGAGAAAATAACCGTTATTAAATACGCCCGGGAGGAGCATCAGACCAATCCGCCCCCGAGGTATACCGAGGCAAGCCTTATCAAGACCCTCGAAAAATACGGGATAGGAAGGCCTTCAACATACGCTCCGACAATAAGCATACTCTTCAACAGGGGCTACGTAAGACGCGAAAAGAGAACGCTTGTCCCTCTAAAGATCGGGAGGATGGTCTGCGAAATAATAATCAACCATTTCTCAGAAATAATAAACACTGATTTTACAGCAAAGATGGAAGAAGACCTCGACATGATTGTCGAAGGGAATACCGAGTGGACACGCCTTATGTCCGATTTTTACTCAAAGTACAAACCCATGCTCGACAAGGCTGAAGAATCCATGTCACAAAACATGAAGGCTGTCGAGGAGATGCTTGTAAATAAAAAGGTTTGCCCCCTTTGCAATTCTCCCCTAACCGTTAAGAGAAGCAAGTTCGGCATGTTCCTGGGATGCTCCAGGTACCCCGATTGCACGTACAAGGACAGCATAGTGGACGAGAACCTTGCAGGGGACAAAACCTGTCCCAACTGCAAGGTCCCTCTCACTGTGAAAAAGGGCCGGTACGGAACTTTTCTCGCATGTCCCAATTACCCCGAATGCAAGCATACGGAAAGGATCAGAGGAAATGCTAATAATTCCCGCAATAGATTTAAAAAAAGACCGGGTGGTAAGACTATACAAGGGTGATTTCAACAGGATAAACTACTACGAGTCCTCTCCTGAAGATACCTTCCTGGAATACCTTGAAGCCGGGATAAAACGGCTTCACGTGATTTTCCTTTGGGCAGCCTTCTCAGGTTCCATATCAGGGGAAGAGGAAGGCGTGATTGACAGGATATTGAAAATCAGGGATAACCGCGCAAATAAGGAGTGCGCCATCCAGGTAGGCGGAGGAATGAGAACTTTTTCAATTATATCCGGACTCCTTTCAAGAGGCATCGACCGGGTCATAACGGGAACGGCATTCCTCATACCTTTGGCAATCGAGGAAGGATTCACTAAGAACGACATAAAGATGTTCTACCAGGAAGGCGGAAAAGAATTCAAAGAAGAGAAAGAGGTGCCCGAATACGACCTGATGGAACGTATAGGAGACAGGGAGAGGGAGAAGATCCTTGTTGCCATAGATTACAGGAACGAAGAAACGGCGCTCAGCGGCTGGCAGGTAACGGTTCCGCTGACACCTCAGCATGTTATCAAGAACCTCATGAAGAAGGGTTACAGGAGATTCATCCTTACCAACGTTGAAAAAGACGGAACCCTTGAGGGTGTTGACACCGATCCCATTGAAAAAATAATTGACAGGCTTGCCTTCTCCGGAGAGATGCCGGAAGAGATTATAATATCCGGAGGGGTAAGTTCCCACGGGGATATAGTGAAACTGCAGAACCTCAACCCCCCTCCCCATGGAGTCGTGGTGGGCAAAGCTCTTTACCAGAAAAAATTCGACCTTAAATCGGCCATTGAAAAATATCAGTAAAATGAAACTGACATCCGGCGTCATAATTGCACTGATCCTTGGAGCGGCGCTCGTATCCCTACCCCGGTCAGGGATTGTGGAAACGTTCCAGGGAAGCATTACAACGGCCGACAACGGCGTATATGCAGGCGCAGTGGAAGAGAAGATCAGGCAGGCAAGAAAACACGTATGCCTTATCATGTTCTCCGCAAGATATTACAACGAGTATCCCGACAGTCCCGGCAACAGGATTCTCAGGGAACTTGTAAAGGCAAAAGAAAGGGGGGTAAAGGTCGAGGTTATCTTTGAACGCTCCGGAATGGAAAGCCAGTCAGACCTCACAAGGGAAAATATGAACACGGGGGCCTACCTCGCAAAAAAAGGGCTGGCGGTCTACTTTGATTCCGAGGGCAGGACGACCCATTCCAAACTTTTCGTTATAGACGGAAGATACGTTATCATTGGAAGCGCCAACCTTACGTACTCGGCGCTTGCAAAGAACAACGAAACATCCGTGATCATAGAATCAGAAAAGCTTGCGCTCCATTACCTGAAGTACTTCGAGAACGTCAGGAAAGAATGCACATTCATTCTCAAGCCGGCGCAGTGAATCTTCCTACCTGTTCTTGTGCAGCTTGTAATCGAGGCTGTCTATGAGGGCTTTCCAAGAGGCCTCGATGATATTTTCTGAAACACCGATGGTACCCCACGAGGAATCCCTGTCGTTTGTTTCTATTACAACCCTCGTCACCGCACCCGTCGCTTTTTCGGGGTGGAGTATTCTTACTCTGTAATCCGTCAGTTTCATATCGTTTATCTCAGGATAAAATCTGATGAGAGCCTTCCTGAGCGCGTTATCGAGCGCGTTGACAGGACCGTTGCCTTCGCTTGCAGTATGTGAAATTTCCTTCCCGACCCGCACCTTTACCGTGGCCTCGGAAACAACCTTCTTGCCCTTCTTTTCAACTATTACCCGGAAACCTTCGATCTTGAAAAGATTCACGTATTTCCCTATGGATTTTCTCACCATAATATCAAAAGAACCCTCGGCGGATTCAAACTGGTAACCTTCATTTTCAAGGCGTGTTATTTCTCCCAGCAGGTCCTTTACAACCTCGGGTTTCCGATCAAGATCGAATCCCACGGTCTTCTGTAGTATCGTGCTCTTCCCTGATAGCTCGGAAAGGAGGATCCTTCTTTCATTTCCTATCAGGGCCGGATCTATATGCTCGTAAGTTATGGGATTTTTTCCCACGGCATCGACATGAACCCCCCCCTTATGGGCAAAAGCGCTAAGGCCGACAAAGGGCTGAGAACCGGGCGGAATCATGTTCGCCGTTTCGTAAACAAACCTGGAGACCTCCGTCAGGTGGACAAGGCTTCCGGTCTCAAGACAACTATATCCCATCTTGAGCATTAGCACCGGTACTATCGCTGAAAGGTCAGCGTTTCCGCATCTCTCGCCTATCCCGTTTATCGTCCCCTGGACATGGACGGCCCCCGCCCTGACCGCGGCTATGGAATTTGCCACCCCGAGTCCTGAATCGTTGTGGGTATGTATGCCCACAGGCGTTTTGAACCGCCTGATAACTTTTCTTACTATGTCTTCAATGTCAAACGGAAGCATCCCCCCGTTAGTTTCGCAAAGAACAATCTTCTCCGCTCCGCCTTCAAGGGCTGCCTGAAGCGTGTGCATGGCATAATCAGGATTATTTCTGTAACCGTCAAAAAAATGTTCCGCATCGAAGAAAACGCGCCTGCCGCGCCCCTTTATATACCTGACGGAATCTTCTATCATCCGAAGGTTATCGTCAAGACTTATCCTGAGCACGTCTGTCACGTGAAGGTCCCATGACTTTCCGAATATCGATATGATTTCAGTCTCGCTTTCTATAAGTTTTCTGAGAAAAGGGTCGTTCTCCGGTGCAAAGTTTTTTCTTCTGGTGCTTCCAAAAGCCACTACCCTGGCTTTTTTGAACCTCTTGTTCCTGACCTTTTGGAAAAAGATTATATCCTTGGGATTGGACCCCGGCCATCCTCCCTCTATAAAATCGACACCGAAAGAATCAAGCTTTTCAGCTATCCTGAGCTTATCCCTGAGAGTAAAGGATATGGATTCTCCCTGTGAACCGTCTCTCAGCGTGGTGTCATATATTTCAACCTTTTTCATGTTGCCCTCCGGTTTAAATTGCCAAACCTGTAAACATTCCGGCCCTGCAGACCCATTTTTCTCAAGGTCACTCTGCAAGCCTGTATAAATCCCCCGAGACCAGCAGA
>JAKPNC010000226.1 GCA_029548585.1 bacterium
TCGATACCATGACAAGGAGGGGAAAAAATGCGAAGAAATAGAAGATTTAGCCGTTGCCGTTTCAAGGAAAGAAAAGGATTCACCCTGATAGAATTACTCGTTGTAATAGCAATCATAGCAATACTGGCAGCAATGCTTCTACCTGCGTTGAGCAAAGCAAGGGCGAGGGCAAAAAGCGCGGTCTGTATGAGCAATCTTAAACAAGTGGGTACGGGCATTCTTCTTTATATGAATGACTACGAGGGATTTTACAAGGTTTATAACTGGTTCAACCAGTCCAGATACTTTCCAAGGTCGGTCACCGTATGTCCGGCTTTCCCTCCCTATGAATACAATAGTTCACTGGGAAGTTGCGGGTACGGAATCAGGTATACCGACCACGGTACGGATATCATGTTTGCAACCGGTGGGACCACTGAGTACTATATCAGTTCGAACGCGATAAAGTATCCGTCAAATTATTTCATCCTTTCCGATTCTGCCTGCATGCTAGCTTCTCAAGCAGCTTATTACAGAAAACAGTATGTATATATCCAGAAAACTCAAACCAGCACCGGACTACCGCATTTCAGGCACAACAACCACGCAAACATGCTTTTCATGGACGGGCACGTTGAAGCCTTAAACGTAAATGGTTTCAAAGACAAACTGATAGCAGAGCAGAGCGGGGTAGCAGCCCCGAAGACGTGGTACTACCTGAATTCAGACCTTTCAAAAGATTACGTCACTTTTTGATATGTCATTTTAAAAAAGAGGGGGCGAATCATGAGAAAATACCGGTTAAGAAAGAAAGGTTTTACCTTGATAGAACTGCTTGTTGTAATAGCAATCATAGCAATACTTGCGGCAATGCTTCTGCCTGCGCTTGCGAAAGCGCAGGAACAGGCGAAGCGAAGCACATGCATGAACAACCTTAAACAGATAGGGATGGCCCTGCATATGTATGCCGTTGACTGGGGCGGATTTTTCCCCAAGAGGGAGCATACAAACTGGCAGAGGGCATACAACGCTTCTCTCGCCTTGCTGACGGGACAGACAGATCCTTCTGATGGAGGCACAAATCCTTCCGATGCCAATAATAAGTATGAGGATGTCCGTTATATAACTGACGCAAAGCTTTTCGTGTGCCCAAGTTCATGGGACAGGGTCTCCCCCATAGGCAAGCTTATGTCAGGGGACTCGAGTACTCCCGCCGCATACCGGCTTCCCACAGCGCCTTTGGTCGCCGGAACTTGTTCATACGCGTATGCCATGAATCTTAACACTCAGACCCATCCCGATACAGTGATACTTGCAGACAGAAAATATCACAGCATGTCCGGCAACAACTATGATGCGTCTTCATACGGAACTGTTTTGACTCATATGGCGAAGGGATCTCACAAATTTGAGGGTGTCAATGTCCTTTATGTGGGAGGCAATGCCAAATGGGTTCCTTTTGTCAGAAAGTGGTCCTATACACCATCAAATCCTATACCTATGAGAGACCTGCCCCAGGAAGCCCTTCCCAACGTAAGGCCTGTTTCGGGACCAGACTCCACGAGTTTGAGGGTACTCTATTATACGTATTGACAAGTGAGGATATCGGTTTATTGATAATCAATAGAGATGTAATAAATAATGGGAAAAGGTGTATATTCGTAAAAAAATAGAGAGGTTGTAACAAGGGTGGTTTCGCTTCAGACATTGAAAACATCATGGAGTTTCAGGGCTCCGTTTGACGGGCTCGTTTTTTCCAACGGGCGCACGTTATGGGGGGAGGACCTGAAGGAAAGCTCTGTTGCATATCCTGGTTTTTCCGTGGGAAGCATGGTAAGGGTAGAGAAGATAATAAAAAATTGAATGGTAATAAGAAGGGCGATCTTTAATTCATCGGAATCTGCGGTGGAGCCATGTAAACCATTCTTCCGGGTACAGTCTTACGTAGTGTTCAACCCGTTTCATGAAATAGGAGGTGTTTATCCGTGCATCTTCCTCCGGATCATCCGTCCGGTTCAGCGGATATGGCCCCTCGATGATTATCCGGTGCCTGCCGTCTCTCAACCTGTGCGTGAAAATCCCGAGTGCGATACAGTTGTATTTCCTCGCGAATAATGCAGCTCCCGTCGGGGCAAGAACATCAACCCCGTAGAATTCTACCTTTGCGCCCCTGCCGGAGTGTTGATCGAGGAAGAAGGAAAGGATACCCCTTGTCGATGACAGCCATTCCTGGGCGTCTTTAACTGCAGTCTTCACCTCCCTCTTGGATATGAAAGGCACGTTGTTCCTGCAAGCGAGCCTTTCACAGAACCTTGAGAGATACATGGCTGTAGGGTTTTTTACTATCACGTTTGCAGGATAACCTTTTTTCACCAGTATGACGTGCTGGAGGGGGAAGTTGCCCATGTGGGAACATACTCCCACGACTCCCTGCCCCGTGGCGAGGGCGGATTTCAGTTTTTCTTCCCCTTCGATGACAGCCCTTGAGACGATCTGCTCCGCATCCCTGCCGGCAGCCCAGACGACCTCGCAGAATGAAAGCACTATATTCGAGAGAAGATCCTTTGTTATCCGCTTCCTCTCTTCGCTGTTGAATGTATCGCCGTAGGCAATCTTCAGGTTTTTACTTATCTTTTTCCTGTTTGAGCCTGACAAGAAAAAAGCAAGGCATCCCATGAACCTGCTGACCGGCCTGTATGTGAAAGCAGGCAGAGCCCTTATCACGTAAAAAAAAGCGACGAAATTAACGTAAATCAGGATGTGAGCAACTTCTTTTTTAATCTTTTTAGTCTTCATTTGCTTTTTTCAGGGATTGATTCCATTCTTTTATCCGTTCACATGGAATATATGAACGTTTTTGGCGCAGAAGAAGTCTTTCCACTGCCAGTATCACTTAATTATAGCATGCAGGGCGGAATATTTATAATCCGGCGCCGACTGCCCCGCCTGATTTTATAGGGATGATACGGTATAATACAGGATATGGTTTAAAATGTTTTTCAGGATGTGTGAGGGCCCATACGAAAGCCAGGCAGAGAGGCAGCCAATGAAAGAAATTATTATTTTCCCTTTCAATTACAGGAATAAGACGGAGTTTCTCATAAACAGGCACCTGTGCCGGGAACCCCTGAAAACCCTTTATATGGCCCCGCACCTGGGCAAGATAAGGGATTTCAAGATCAGGTATAGCGTGTGCCGCCCTTCAGAAGCCCTTCTTCCTGCAACCCACAGCCTCAAAACACTGGCGACCGAACTCGTGGAACGTTTTTCCGGTTTGAGGATAATAGGCGAGGTGGAGAAATATATGGCCGTCATATCCATTTTAAAGGAAAGCGGCACAGGAAGACTTGTGGGAAATAACATCTCAGGCGTGGCTCTCGCTGTCATGCAGTTCATAAGGGATATAAAGATTTCTTCCGGATCCGGGATAGATCTTCCTGGTATCAGGAAGAAGGTATCCGGATACGACTGGAAGTTTGCCTACAACCTTGATATCCTTCTCGATGCCCTGGGCGTGATGGAAGAATACGCCGGGTTCCTGGATGAAAACGGGCTGATGGACACCGAGGATATTTACGGTAAGGCGGCGGCCTGCGTTGGAGATATTGCCTGGAATAACCTTCTCATGGAAGGATTCTACGAGATCCCGGAATACCAGCGAGCTTTTGTGAAAGCCCTTTTTGAAAAGGTTGAGAACATTACCTTCTCCTTCTGCATGGACCAGGGAGTATCTCCGGATGTCAGGGATCTTATCCTCGACAGGACGCTGGCTTTCCTGGAAGAGGCAGGCGACTGGCAAAAGAAAGAGATAAGGGGCAATGGATGTCCGGGCAGGGAAGAATGCTACAATTTTTCATCCCAGCCGGAAGAGGTAAAAGGCATAGCCGGCCTTATCTCTGCTTTCCTTGCCAGCAACCCGGGAGCGTCCCTGAACGACATAATGGTGGTCTTTCCCAGCATGCTCCAATACAGGCCTGTAGTAAGGAGGATATTTGAAAGGTACAACTTGCCATGCGAGATAATACCGGGATATTCCCTGTCGAGAGACCCCTCAATTTCAACCCTGCTTGATTTTTTCGTCTTCCGTTCAAGCTTTGACTGGGAAGTCCTGATGGATATGGTTGCCAGCCCCTGCCTGAAAAATATGAAGAATGAAAAGGCCGCGGAGTTTTCGGCCCGCTCAAGGGAGATGTTCGAAAGGACAGGCTTCCACAGGGACAATTTTTTCGCTTCCGGCGATCCAAACCTGCTGGTGATAAAATCTCTCATGGAAAAGGTGCCCCGAGGCCGTCAGCCATGCGCGGCGTGGATCGACCTTGTCTACACTATCATAGAGAAGCTTGGCTGGGAGCCGGGAATCCCGGAAGTCAGGTACAGCTTCGAGAAGGTCCTCGAGTCCATGAGGTCCCCGGTGGCCTTTACGGTGGAGGAGTTCTTGTCGGTACTGATGAAGTCCTTCGGGCTCATTGACATACAGGAGGGCAGGGGACACGGTATAAAAGTTAGCGGGGTTCTCGAAAGCGTCGGGATAGAAAAGAAGCTCTGTTTCGTGGGCGGCGCCACGGATGAAAATATGCCTCAGGCTCCTTCAGTTGAGGAAATATTCATCCCCGACGCCATTAAAAGCGATCTCGGGTTTACTGATTACAGGCTCAGGATAGCCAGGGAAAGGTTTGACATATACAGGCTGAGAAGTGAAAACGAGCATGTCATTTTCACCTATCCTTCAAAGATGTCGGGCAGCAACCGGATGAAATCAATCTTCCTGTTTGGACTGGAAGAATCATTTACCGAAGAAGATCTTTTCATCCCTTCCCGAAAGGAGATATTCAAGCACTCCTTTTCAAGGCAGAAGTTTATCGAAAGGTTCGCCCCTTCGGGAAGGCTGGAGATAAGCGTCACCCAGCTTGAAACCCTGCTGAGATGCCCCTTCAGGTTTTACCTGGAAAGGGTTGAGAAACTGAAGGTTTACAATAAACCCGAGGTGGGGGAATCTCCGGATATATGGGGAACCCTCATACACGGGGTTATGGAGAAGACATTTTCCGGCCTTGTCGGCAGGAAGATCCTTCAGGGAGACTGTGAAGAACTCGCATCCCTTTTTGAGAAGATCCTTTCGGAAGAAATTGTCTCCCTTCACGAGAACGGGGAGATATCTTCCTTTTACATGGATGTTATGAAGATGAGAACGGGCGAAGTAACAAATAAGTTCAGGGACATATTGCCGGTACATGCCGGATCACGGCTTGCCGGCATTGAAGAGGAGATATCCCTGGAACTGGACGGGCTGCTTTTGAAAGGAAAGATTGACAGGATCGAAGAAAAAGATGACGGAAGCGTCTGCATCATAGACATAAAGACCGGGACATCCAATCCGCCCAGTTACACCGGGCAGGATTTTTCGACCAGGCACAATATCCAGCTTCCCCTCTATATCTGGATGTACATGAAAAAGCATTCGATAGATCCGGGATTTGTTTCAGGCAGCATATGGAGCTTTAATTTCAGGGAAGATCCGAAGGTGAAGAATGAAACCTTTTACAAACCTTCAAAGCTTGATTACCTTGAAGGAACCGAAGATTATCTCGTTAAGAAGGCAGAGAAAATCCTCGGCATGGCCGACTTCATCCCCGACATGCCGGAAGGTTGTTTCTCATGCCAGTACAAGGGCATGTGTCCCTATGAAAAAAATTGATTTCAACGCGTTGATAATAGAAGCTTCAGCCGGGACCGGCAAGACAAGCAGGATAACCGGCGACTTTGTACGCCTTGTCGGCAGGGAGAAACCGGCCTTTTTTTTGAAAAAGATCCTGGCGATAACCTTTTCCGAGAAATCCGCCATAGAGATGAAGAGCAGGATCCTTGACAGCATCTACCGTGATATATATCCATGCCTCGACGCATCAGGAAGGATAGAACTGGAGAACGCTATGTTAAGGCTCAACGTCTCAACCATACATTCGTTCTGCAGGCGCCTGCTAAGGAGGTTTGCCTTCTACCTGGATATAGATCCTTTTTTCAGGGTATCCGAGGAGGGCCAGAGTGAGATACTCTTCCACCGCTCCTTCGGCAGGTTACTTAACGGTGTGAAGGCGGAAAGCCTGGCCGACGGAATACTGAAAGAAATGAAGCTTAACAGTCTCAGGGAGATCCTTGGGGATTTCCAGAAAAGCCATCCGTATGTTTCTGCCGGAGTTGCCCGCGGTGAAAAGACATCCCGGATGGAAAAACTCTTCAGGGAAGTCTCGGAAATGCACCTGGCAATGAAGAGAGAGATCTCACTCCTGGATTTCAACGACCTTGAAAACATGGCCTGCATGCTCCTGGCCGACCACCCGGAGGCCGTGGCGGTGCTGGAAGATTTTGACGATATGTGCAGCTACATTTTCGTTGATGAATTTCAGGACACGAATATAATCCAGTGGAAGATAATACACAAGCTCGCTGAGGAATGGCTTTCCGGGTACGGGGCCAAGGCCGAGGCTGGCCACTCCTACGGCATTTGCCTTGTCGGGGACAGGAAGCAATCCATATACAGGTTCAGGGGCGCCGAAAG
>JAKPNC010000272.1 GCA_029548585.1 bacterium
TGTAAGAAAAGGCATGCCATATTTCTTTTACAACATTCTTTCGGAGATTTCAAAACCGGGAGAGTTCTACGTTGACAGGGAGAGGGGGCTCTTATATTTCTATCCCCCGGGAGATATCGGCGGCAGTGAGATAATCGTTTCAACCCTCGATGGCCCCATTATCGGGATGAAGTCCGTTTCAAACATGGTGGTTTACGGACTGACCCTCGAGGCTACCCGGCACAACGGTATAACGATTGACGGATGCAAGAACAGCCTTGTGGCGGGATGCACGATAAGAAATACAGGAAATCTGGGTATCATAGTGGAAGGAGGTCTGAATATAGGGATTGCGGGGTGCGACATATACGACACGGGAGAGGGAGGCATACAGATCAACGGAGGAAGCTGGCCGGACATCCTGCCTTCGGGCCATTTTGTTGAGAATAACCACATATACAGATATAACAGGTTCAGCCACGGCGGGGGCAAGTTTGCAGTCTTTGGTTCGGGAGTGGGAATACGCATTTCTCACAATCTCGTATCAGACGCTCCCTATGCGGGGATCATGTTTGAGGGCAATAACAATGTCGTGGAATATAACGAAATATATGACATTATGTACGAGGGTAAAGACGGGGGAGCCATATATACCTACGGGGCGCCCAGGTCTCTTATGAACAGAGGTAATATCATCAGGCATAATTTTATACACCACATAACAGAACACACCTCCGTGGTTCCATACGACAATCCCGGGGTAGTTGCCATTTACATAGATGCTCTCAACGCTGGGCTGACAATAGTGGGGAATGTCATTTACCGGTGTACGGGAACCAGCATCTTCACCCACGGGGCCGATTCAAGGGTGGATGACAATATTTTTGCGGACAACCGCCTTTCCATACACCAGGGAAACAGGAGTTACCTGTTAAGAGAACCGCACAGGATAAAATTCTGGAAGGACAGCTTCCTTGATATGATAAGTTACAGGCAGCCGCCCTGGGTTTCAAGGTATCCCCAGATGAGAGATATTCTCAGGAAGGAAGAGCACAAGAACCTTGGCTGGCCCAAGAATGTCTCCATACAACGCAATATAAATGTCGCAGGACAATTCATAAGGATCACCAACGATCTTTACGAGGGCAATGTAATAAAGGACAACCTGGACGGTATAGACCCTTTTTTTGCAGATGATGAGGGCCTCGATTTCAGCCTGAGGCCTGGTTCGCCCGTCTATGCCGTCTCGTCTTTTGAAGGGGAAAATGGCATAAGGAAAGGACTCTACGAGGATTCCCTGAGGGCAAGCTGGCCCCCGAAGAGAAGACCTCACGGAAAGTATTACAGACCTGAGAAGCTTGAAATCCTGCCTCCGGACAGGGGGAAAAAGCAGCCCGCACCTGAACCTGAAAGTGCGCCCGGCCCCGTTTACACCGTATCCCGGAAAACCGGACAGGTAAAGATTGACGGCAGGCTTGAGAAGGAAGAATGGAACGGAGCCGACAGGGAGTCTGCAATGGTTATTGAACAGAACGTGGGAGGAGACAGTCCCGGGGACAGGAGCTGGGCATGGATTCGGTATGACGATAAGTATCTTTACGTGGCAGTGGAAAACGGGCCCAACCCCTTCAGGGAAGGCATGCCCGAAAGCCAGAGAAAACTTTCAAGGCTCTTCAACGAACTTGCTGTTGAGGGCATATACGGTCCTGCAACGTGGTGGTGGCAGCAGAATGTTGATACGGGCCCGGTGTACATATTGTGGGGATATTCCGACGGACGATTCGAAGTCAAGAATAATTTCGGAATGGCCCTGAAGACGGTAAAAAATATAGAAGAGTCGATTGAATACAGGGTCTCCATGATCGATGGGGAAACCGGTCACTGGACTGCGGAGTGGCGAATTCCTTTTTCATCTCTCAATATCCGTGAGATACCCGTATCCATGGGATTTAACCTGGGGGCGCCCAAGAGGGGAGGCTGGATTGCCTGGGCACCTACAGGTTGGCTCCTGGACAGGGCCGGAAAGCTTGTTTTTGATAGATGATGTCTGTCCCGTAATGGTACCGGAGAGAGTGTTTAATGTCCCGTAAAGGCAGAAGAAACGCTTGATTGTGCCAGGAAATATACAGACACGTCCATGATGGAAAAAATAAGGCAGTTTTTTTCTGAAAAAAAATAATCGTTCATTTGAAAGGAGGAGAATATGAAAATATCTTGTGGAATCGTTAAGGTATTGGCAGGGCTGGGGATATGTTTTGCCGTTAACAACGCAGATGCGCTTGTGAATGGCGGCTTCGAGCAGACGGTTGCCGAGAGCGATAAGACGGGCTTTGCATCTGTGATGAAAAATGCCGGTTGGATCTTCGACGAGCCTCTCGCTTTTCCTGCCGGATGGAGAGTGAATCCAGGGGCTTCGAAAAACGGAGAATACAGGAGCGTAACA
>JAKPNC010000038.1 GCA_029548585.1 bacterium
AAAAGAAAAATTTAGTTTTCCTTATGGCGGCGGGACTTCTTTTATCAACAGGCGGACGTTTTCTGCAGGCGTCATCCAACGGTATAACATCTGTTTCTCTTTTCAAGAACGGGCTCGGATTTGTCACTTCTCAGGCTCTTATCTCCGAAAAGACAGAACAAGTTTTAATAGAAAAACTGCCTGTGCCGGTACACGGAACTTTCTGGATATACCCTCTCGACAAGGGTGTGACAATAAAAGATGCAAAGGCCTTTGAAAAAGACTTTATTGAATCCATTCCCGCAATAACAGTGGCTGAAATCCTCGAGGCAAACGTGGGAGAGACTGTTACCATTCAGATCTCTCCCGAAAAGTTTTTAACGGGAAAGATCCTCTCAGTCCCAGGGAGACGGAATCATCCCCTGCCTGCGCCGCAGTTCAGAAGCTCATATCTTCCCGCGTCCCCGGAAAATGCTTCCCTTATGGTTTTCCAGGCGGAAGAAGGCATACTTTTTCTTAACAAGAACCAGGTTTTACAGGTAATCGTTTCCCCGTTGGGAAGAATAAGACCTCTGAGAGGGGGCTTCAAGACTGAAATCGAGCGAAAGAAAAAAGGAGCGGTTCTTGAAGTGAACACGTCGGGTTCTGCGGGGCGTGGCAGGATAGGGTTCCAGTACCTGACCAAGGGCATTACCTGGGCTCCAGGCTGCACCGTTGACATAAGCGACCCCAAAAAGGCGCTCATAACGGCGAGGGCTGAGATCATAAACGAGATAGAAGACCTTGAGGAAGTCAGCGTGAATTTCGTTACAGGTTTCCCCAATTTCCAGTTCTCCGAAGTTGCCTCTCCCATAGCCATGCAGGGAGACCTGGCGGCTTTTCTGAACAGCCTTGCGAATCCGGGGGGAAATCTCCGGTCGCCGGTGATGACCCAGGCGGTGATGTATAACGTTGCAGGTGCAGGTACAGCCTTCTCCGGTTATGCGTCAACCCCCGGAGAAGGCCAGTCGGCGGAGGAACTTTTCTTTTACGAGAAAAAAGGTATCACCCTTGCGAAAGGCCAACGCGGTTACTACCCGCTTTACGAGATGGAAGTGCCGTATGAGCACATATACGAATGGAAGATAAAAGATATCCTTGACGAGCAGGAGCGCTACCAGAGGCAAGACCAGATGGCGAAAACGGAAGAAGTCTGGCATAGCATACGACTTGCAAACACGGGGAAGATACCCTGGACAACTTCTCCCGCTTTGACAATCCAGTCGGGACAGGCACTCGGGCAGGACATTATCTACTATACGAGTCCCGGCGCAAAAAGCAACCTTAAAATCACCCAGGCCGTCGATATAAAAGCCGAGCAGGCCGAATTCGAGGTGAACCGACAGCGAAACGCCGCTAAATTTTACGGTAACAGTTACGATCTCGTGGATATAAAGGGCGTTCTTAACATAAGCAACTTCAAAAAGAGGGAAATCCTGCTGACCGTCACCAAGGAACTTTCCGGGGAGGATGTATCGGCGACCCCCGATGCGAGAATAGAAAAGATAGCAAAAGGATTAAAGATGGTCAACACCAGGTGTCTTCTCACATGGGAAGTGCCCGTCAGGGCGTCTGAGAAGACCATGGTAGAATACAGCTACAAGGTCTATGTCCGAAACTGAAAAAGCAGGGGGAAAAATGTCAAAAGAAGAGATGCGCAGATTAATCCGTTCTGCCGTTGAAAAAGAAGAAAAGAATATAGTATCGTTTCTTGGAGAACTTGTGGAGCAGAATACGTTCACCCAAAATATAGAAGGCATTAACAGGATGGCGGAGGTTCTTACAGGGGCGATGCCGGTATCCTTCGTACATGAAACAAACGATATCAATCCAGATTATGCGCCGCACCACATTTTTACCCAAAAGGTGAAAAATAAGAAAGCTCTCATTCTTGCCGGTCACATGGATACTCTATGGGAACCTGAGAACAGCTTCAGAAAGATGGTGCAGACAAAAGACAGGCTTACAGGTCCGGCTGTTTTCGACATGAAGGGAGGTCTTGCTGTTATTGTCTGGACGCTGAAAATCCTTGAAAAATGCGGTCTTCTTGAAGGGCTGCCCATAACTGTTCTTTTCAATTCGGACGAAGAGGTCGGTTCTGTAAGTTCCCAGGATAAATACCCTGGGCTGGCAGGCAATGTGTCGGCCGCCCTTGTTTACGAGGGCTCTGAACCAAGAGGCGCCGGAGGCACCATAGTCGTAAAGAGAATAGGCATCGCAAATTTCAAACTTGAAGTCACGGGGGCATCCGCCCACTCGGGCCTTTTTGCGGGAGAGAAAAGCAGCGCCATTCTCGAGTTGTCAAAAAGGATTCCCTGGCTGGAATCGTTTAACGTGGACAGGAACAGGCTGACAGTAAACGTTGGCAAAATAAATGGCGGCGTGGCAAATAATGTCATACCTGACAGGGCGGAATGCACATTCGAGATACGCTTCTGGAAACATGAATACCTTCATGAAGCCGTTGAAACTATCAATAAAGGGATCTCTGCTCCCCTTCTTCCCGGCTGCCGGCTGAAGCTCTCCGAAACAAACAGGGCAATGCCTCCTCTCGATTCTGAAAAGACAGACGAACTATTTGAAATTGTACAGAAAACTGCCGGTGAAATAGGACAGAAGGTAGTCCCCCAGGGAAGAAACGGCGGGTCGGACGCAAGCTGGTTTAACGCCGCAGGCATTCCGTCGATAGATGGTTTGGGTCCCACGGGAGGGGAGGGTAGAACAAAAAATGAATATATATTTACAAAAACCCTTCTCGACAGGATAGAACTGAGCGCAAACCTTCTGCTTCTCCCTGATCTTTACACGTTTTCCTGAAGCCCTGGGCTTGCAAAGCGGGAGATTGTGTTTCAGTCAAAATTGGCAGGCCACTCGGGCCTTCCTTTTGTACCTGTTTTACATCGGTAAACGTTTCCTCCCAGGAATACCCCTTCTTTTTCGTCCATGCCAGTCTGAAGGTTTGTTGCCCCCTGGCATGCGCTGGTGATGTAGAGCCAGTCCAAATTCCCGCCGCCGAACATTACGCTTGACGGCTGTTTTGCCGGAACCTTTATCCTGCCGGCAACGATCCCTGCCGGAGATAACCTTCTTACCTCGTAGGATCCCCAGAAAGCCTGCCAGATATATCCCTCGGAGTCCATGGTAAGGCCGTCAGGGAAGCCGTCTTCCTTCCTGCCCTGGTAGAATGTTACGGGATCCGATATGTCCCCGGTGGCGGCGTCGTAAGAGTATGATGTAACAAGACACTTCCCCGTATTGGTGTGAAAGAATCTCTTAAGGTCGGGGGAGAACGTCATCCCGTTACTGCATGATATACCTTCAAGTATCCTGGCAGGGCTCTTCCCCTTTTCAATCCTGTAGAGGCTGCCCGTTCCTCCTCCCCTTGTCAGAGTGCCGGCCAGGATCCTGCCCATGGGATCGGTCGTGATATCGTTGAAATACTCGTTTTCGGCCATTTCTATGTGGAAGAGGGTTTTCGTCCTCCCCCCTTCGAGAAGCAGGACGTCTTTTTCTGCGCAAAGAACCATCGATCCGTGCGGGGTGAATGCGAACCCGCCCACCATAAGCGGCCCTTCCCAGAATATTGAGCTTTCTCCCGATGCGGGATCGAACATCCATATCCTTTTGTTGAATATATCTGTCCAGTAGAGCTTTTTCTCCGAAGGATTCCATAAAGGACCTTCACCGAGATGGCATATTCCATCAAATATCCGTTCAACCTTGTATTCCATTTTCATTTCCTTCTTGTGATACTCCCAACCACGATAATTATCCATTCCTTAATGTTTTCCGACGATCTCAAGGGCATCCTTTATGCTCTTCCTTATAAGATCCGCCAGCTCGTCCATGTCTGATTCCCCGGCTATGAGGGCCGGACATACGGCGCACCAGGTGGGATCTATTCTCATGATGAGGCCATTACGGAGGGCCGTCTCTTTAAGGGCCTTTCCGAGTTCCGGGAAAGGCTTGTTGGTGGATGTATCCCTGACGAATTCCATTCCCAGGAAGACCCCCTTTCCCCTGACTTCCCTGATTACTCCCAGGTCCTTAAGCCCTTCAAGTTTTTTCCTGAGGTAATCACCGAGCATTCTTGCCCTGGCGACCAGTCCTTTTTCAAGGATCTCGTCTATGACTGCAATTCCGGCGGCGCAAGCCAGCGGATTGCCCGCAAAGGTATGCCCGTGCGCGAACTCGAGGTTCTTTTCCGGGGGGCCCTCAAAGGCTGATGCCATCTCCTGTTTTGCAATCATGGCGCCCAGCGGGATGACCCCGGAAGCGAGGGCTTTGCCGCCGCAGATGATGTCGGGAACGGTCCGAAATGTCTGTGCCCCGAACATCTCGCCCGTACGGCCATACCCGGTTATTGTTTCATCGAATATAAGGATTACGTTATGCCTGTCACAGGTCTCCCTGATAATCCTGAAATATTCTTCCGTGGGAGTTATGACACCCCCGGTATTGCCAACGGGTTCAACAAGAACGGCGGCAACGGTTTCCGGCCCTTCGTTGATTATTACATCTTCGAACATCCTCGCGCAGAACCTGTTGCATTCCTCCCAGCTGGAAAACCTGTCCCTCATGTAGTTGGGCGGATATACCTTTAGGAAACCGGACATGAGAGGCTCGAACTTGGTCTTCCGCGAACCCGATCCGCTCGCAGACGCTGCGGCAAGTGTCCCGCCATGGTAGGAGAAATACCTGCTGATGAACTTGTATTTATGCGGATAACCGGTCTGCTTGAAGTACTGGCGTACGAACTTCAGGGAAGATTCTATGGCTTCGGAGCCCCCCGAAAAAGGTTTTACATACTTGAGGTTTCCGGGTGTTATGGAACCGAGCTTTTCAATTAAATCGAGGGTAACATCGGATATCCCGTGAAGGGGCGGTGCAAACGTCAGCTTCTCCAGTTGCTTTTTTACCGCTTCGATGACCCGCGGATGCCCGTGTCCGAGAATTGCGACAAAGATTCCGCCTATGGCATCGAAATACCTCTTTCCCTCGATGTCCCAGTAGTACAGTCCCCGGGCTTTTTCTATGACAAGCGGATGATCGAGGAACCATGATGTGGGATTGAAGTCAAGAAAAGTCCTTTTGACGAGCTCCTGCTGCCGGTTTGTCAATTTCATGAATTCTCCTTTTCCTTATTCTTTTAAAGATTGTTCAGTATCACAAAAAACTGGCATATAGTCATAAAGGA
Source organism: bacterium (assembly GCA_029548585.1). Classification (GTDB taxonomy): domain Bacteria; phylum Ratteibacteria; class UBA8468; order B48-G9; family JAFGKM01; genus JALNXB01. The sequence goes on from JAKPNC010000038.1 coordinate 5,216, forward strand.
TGTCATCTTTCAGGCCAGTACCTTTCGGTGACGACCTTGTGTTCCGTATAGAAATTTATAATCTCTCTTCCCTGGGCTTTTATGTCGGAAAACTGGGATTCTTTCATGCCTCCGAAGGGAAGGGGGGCCACTGGCGCCGGTATCCCCACGTTTATGCCAATCATTCCCGCCTCGGTTTCAAGCTTGAATTTCCTTGCGTAATAGCCGTTCTGTGTATATATTGATGCGCCGTTGCCGTACCTGTGCCTGTTTATTATGTCTATGGCGGAATCGAGGTTGTCGGCCTTGAGTATTACCACGACCGGGCCGAAAATTTCTGTAGAATGTATCTTCATGCCGGGTTTGACATCCGTGAAGACGGTCGGGCCTATGAAATACCCTTTTTCGCATCCCTTGACAACCAGGTTACGGCCGTCGAGGGCAAGGGTTGCACCTTCGGAGATTCCGGTCTCTATCATGCCGAGAATGAAATCTTT
>JAKPNC010000041.1 GCA_029548585.1 bacterium
CTGTAAAGGCGTCCGGGAATCTTTCGCTGACGGCCGTGTTCAGCTTTTTCAGAAAATTGACGGCCTCGATGTTCTCGTTGCCCCCGTACTCGTTGGGAATCCATTCCCCCTTCTTTCTCGAGTAATCAAGGTAGAGCATCGAGGCGACCCCGTCCACTCTCAGGGCGTCTATGTTATAACTCTCCAGCCAGTTCAGGGCGCTTCCGGAAAGGAAGCTGGCCACCTCGTGTCTGCCGTAGTTGAATATGGCGCTTTTCCAGTCGGGATGCTCTCTCTTGCGGGGGTCGAAATGTTCGAAAAGGTGTGTTCCGTCGAAAGAGTACAGGCCGAAAGAATCCTTGGGAAAATGTGCCGCGGTCCAGTCCATTATCACGCCGATTCCTTTTTCATGCAGGCTGTCAACGAGGTATCTGAAATCGTCCGGGGAGCCATGCCTGCTTGTGGGGGCGAAGTATCCGGTGGACTGGTATCCCCAGGACGAATCGAGCGGATGCTCTCCGAGGGGCATGAACTCCACCCAGTTGAAGCCCGTATCCTTAAGGTATCCCGGAAGATCCCCGGCCATTTCCCTGTACCCGATGAAGCCGTCCCCCTTTTTCTTCCATGAGCCGGCATGGATCTCGTAGATGGCTACGGGACGGGAGCAGATGTCTCCTGTCTCGATCCTGCCGTTTTTCCACCTGTACCCGGACGAGTATGTTACCGAGGCGTTCCCCGGTCTTTTCTCGAAGAAGCTTCCGAAAGGATCGCTTTTCACCAGGAGCGAAGAGCCTGTCCTGATCTCGAACTTGTAAAGGCAGTATTCCCTCACACCCGGGACGAAAAGTTCCCATATGCCGGATCTCCCGGTGGATTTCATCTGGTGTATCCTGCCGTCCCACCTGTTGAAATCCCCTACAACGCTGACACCCCTTGCATTTGGCGCCCAGACGGAAAAGTTGAAACCTTCAATCCCGGCAACCTGCCTGCGGTGGGCTCCCAGTTTCCTGTGTATTTCCAGGTGGTTGCCTTCCGCGAAGAGATAAAAATCGTAATCGGTGAATACCGATGAGTCGAAGGAATAAGGGTCGTATTCCACAGATGTAATCCCGCCGTGTGACTCTATTTCCAGCTGATAGGCAAACCTTTCCCGGAATACTCCCTCATATATGCCCTGGCCGGTTCCCTGGTCAGGAAGAGGATGCTTTTTTCCATCGTTAAGACTTACAGCCGCCACCCTGAGAGCGTCGGGCCTGAAGACCCTCAGTATCCATGAACCCTTTTCCATGTGCCAGGAAAGGACCCCGAAAGGGTCGTGAGATTGACAAAGCCGCAGCCTTTCTATACTATCCAATTTTCTTCATCCTTGAAGGTTATCCTGAAATTTTCAGTTGACGGTATCCTGAAACGCCTGCCGTCTACCGTTACCACGAATATGCCGAAAGATACCGTTCCGGAGTCCTTGCCTGCGAGATGTCTCGGAATGGCTATCTCGATTATTTCCTGCGCGGCATAAACGATTCCTCCGTCTCCATGGCCTCCCGTTATCTCGAAATTTCTCTCTTCAGGCCATCCGAGAGATATGGTTATTCTGAGATCCCCTGCATTTTTTGAGTCTATCCTGACGAAAATATTTTTCTCGTCGTAACCATAGTAAATCTTTTCCAGGGGGAATCCAACAGGCCTGAACGTTGCCCACATGGCAGAAGGATCGGCTTCAATGGCGTTTGACCATTCGTAAAAATGGGTATTCCTGCCGTCTATCACGGGACTTATGTATGGAATCCTTTCGTTTTTCTGGAGGTTTTCAACGGGGGAAAGGATCTCCTCCGGAGGGGGGTTCCCTGTTATCCCGTAAATATTGCCCAGGGAGTTTCGAAAATAGAGGTCGAACCTCTTTTTAATCTTCGCCTCGGCCGGAAGGCTGTACCACCAGAACCAGTCGCTGCTTTCTGAAAGGAGTATTTCCCTGCGGAGGATTTTCTTTTTTTCTTCGCCAATCAAGCCTTGAGACGTTTCTGCGTGTTTCCTTGCGCGGCCCAGCATTTCCCACGCCCTGTTGGCTGCCGGCTTTCCTATCCAGTTGTCAAAGTTGTTTCCCATCCAGCTGCCCGGTGAGATGCTCTCAAGCTTTCCCCTGTGGAGCCCTTTTTCTTCAATGGCTTCCGAAAAGGTTAACATCCTTATCCTGCTGCTTTCCCCGATCATCCCGTAGAGAGAAGAAAGGAAACGGGCTCCGTGTTCCGGGTAGAAATCCCATGGGTTCTCCCCGTCGAGTATTACCGCAACCATCCTCTCCTCATCCCCTTTTCCCGCCTCTTCTATCTTTCCCAGGAAATCCGAAGCCGCTTCTTCCTCTTTCGTGTGCTGGTAGGCGAATCCAATGAGGTCTGACAGCCCGTGGTCCCTGAAGAATATGGAAAGGCCATCCCTGAAGTCCCATATGGAATAGTGGAGTCCCTGTGACTGCCGGTTAAGGGTTCCGGACAGAAGGCTCTCGTCCGAGGCTGTCCACCTTATCCCGGAGGAGTGGAAGAGTTTCAGCGTCTCGTCGTCCAGGCTTCCTTCCGGCGGCCATATGCCCGCAGGCCGGCGGCCGAAAACTCTCTCGTATGAATTGATCCCCTCGGCAAGCTGCGCCGAAGCGTCCTCTGGCCGGGAAAAAAGGCCTCCCGGCACGGTCATGGATGTCGAGGTTTTCAAGGCATTGTCGGTATTGAAAACAAGGGGCATTATGGGGTGAGCAAAAGGACTGGTGCTTATTTCAACCTGGCCGGAGTCCTGCAGTCTTTTATAGAGGGGCAGGGTATTCCTGAGTATCTCGCTTTCCTTCCTGTAAAGAAACCCTGCGTCTTCCGTGTCAAATCCCCTCCCTTTTCTTAAAAGTCCGGATATTTTTTCATCCCTGAGAACGGGATGGAAAGATGCAAGATGGAGATATACGTTCAGATCGAAGAGATCCTGCGCCGTGTGGGAGTTGTCCCTGACTTTGCCGGCGAGCAGGAGAAGTCTTCTGTGACTTCCGAGTACGGGACCCGGAAGCTGGGATATCAGTAGCTCCAGCTTTTCCTTTTCCGGTTCTTTTTCAAGGAGTGTTTCATGGAAATCGTCCCTGGTTTCACCTCTCGAGACGGCTTCGAGCTGTTCAATGAGTACCGGGGTAATGTTGAAACAGACCTTTACCCGGGAGTGGCTTGACGCAATCAGGGCCATAGGATAATAGTTGAAGATCGTCCGGAAGAGCAGTACAGGGGAATCCAAATTCCCTGTTTCACGGTTAATATACCAGGGCTGGTGCATGTGCCAGAGGATTGAAAGGAATACCATGTTTTCAAATATTCGCAAGTTCCCCGTAGAGTTCGAGGTATTTCCCGACAGATGCCTTCCAGGAAAAATCGAGCTTCATGTCATGCTCCGAAAGGCTTGCCAGGGATTTCCTGTCGATGAAGAGACGGAGAGCCTTTTCAATGCATGCCATCAGTTCCCTGCTTCCCCCGTCAAATGTGAACCCGCTTCCCTTTCCGGTTTCAAAATCGTACTCTTCGACCGAATCGGCAAGGCCGCCGACTTTCCTGACCACGGGGATCGTGCCGTACTTGAAACTTATGAGCTGTCCGAGTCCGCATGGTTCGAAACGTGACGGCATCAGGAAAAAGTCGCTTCCCGCGTATATTCTGTGGGCCAGCCCCTCGTTGAAGCCGAAGGTGGCAGAGACATTGGCCGGGAACTTTTTGTGCAGGGAACCGAGGGCGTCCTTGTAGAATGCGGAACCGTCCCCCAGGACGGCAAACTGTACGTTCTTTCCTATCAGCGTCTCCATTATTTCGAGAAGCATATCTATTCCCTTCTGTTCCGCAAGTCTGGTGACCATTCCAAAGAGCGGGATATCCTGTTCCTTTGCAAGTCCGAGTTCTTCCTGGAGGGATTCCTTGTTTGCCCCTTTCCCCTTGTAAGTCCTGTATTTTTTCTTTATGTACCCGTCAAAGGAAGGGTTCCAGACCGTGTAATCAACGCCGTTGATGATGCCGCTCACCTTTCCCGATACCTTTTTGAGAAGACCTTCAAGCCTGTTGCCGAATTCTTCCGTCAGGATCTCCACGGAGTACCTGGGGCTTACGGTATTTATGGCATCTGAATGTATTATCCCGGCCTTCATGAAATTCACCGAGCCGTAGAATTCGAGCTCTTCCATAGAGAAATACTTCCAGGGGAGCCCGAGAATGCTGAACTTTTCCTGTGGGAAAATGCCCTGGTAACCGAGGTTATGTATGGTGAACAACGTCCTTGCGTCCTGGAAGGAACCGCAGCAGGATTCTTTCACGTAGAGAGGCAGTAGGGCCGTATGCCAGTCGTGGCAGTGAAAAACATCCATCCGTATGCCGGATTTTTTCACCGCCTCCAGCACGCCTTTCGCAAAGAAGGAGAACCTTTCGGCGTTATCAGGATAATCGGTTCCTCCGGGCCCGTATAATTCTTCCCTGTCAAAATACTCCTGCCTTCCTATGAAATATACTCCCGGGTATTCCAGGCTGCGGGCAATAGTCCCTTTCTCCTTCCTGCCCTCCCCGAAATCCACTTCTATTTCTTCTTCGTTTTCTGTCCGGAACCTGTTCGCCAGGGCTTTGTAAAAGGGAATGAAAAGGTAGACGTTGTGCTCTTTCCTGAGGTACTTGTACAGGGATCCGACCACGTCTGCCATCCCCCCTGCCTTTACGAAAGGCACTGCTTCTGCCGATACGATGCATATATTCTTTTTTTCCACTATACACCCCGTTTATTTTGCTCCTGCAAAACTCTCTATTGCCCTTGAAATGGCAGGAAGTGTTTCCTGCCACCTGTTTTCGGGTATATCCTCGGTGATGCCAATGATCAGGCGCTTGTCAGGGAGAGAATCCCTTATTAGCCCTGCTGCCGTTTCCTCCACCACGGATACGGGCGCCAGGTGGAGAGATGACGGAAAATTTATCCATATGGCTTTGCCCTTCCATGCATCGAAAGCTTCTGCCAGTGACATGTCTGTATCCGGAGAAGGAGAGAATGCTTCAATGAAATCAAGCCCCGATTTGCCCACCAGGTCGGCCCAGATCCTGTTGTTCCCATCCAGGTGGGTTCCAAGGAACTTGCCGTGCCGGTGAAAAACATCGGCCACCTCGTTGAGCAGTGGCAGAACGTATTTCTCAAACCTCTCCCTGCCCATTACGCTTCCGGTCTCATTGCCCCCGAAGTTTGCATGGAGGGCAGGAGATGCGGCCGCAATGGGCAGAATCTTCCTTATGTTTTCAAGCATTGCATTGAAGAGCTTTTCAACCTCGTCCCGCCTTTCCGCCCATTCGACTGCAAATGTCTCTAAGCCCATGTATGAAACCATTATTTCATGAAGTGGATTTGCCCCGACGACGGCTCTCTGGATGAAATCTTCCCCGAGCATCTTTTCGTCCCTGAGGAAAGGAGCGTAATCAGGCTCGAAATGCTGGTCCCTGATAAGAAAGATGAGCTTCTTGTAATCTTCGGGTCCCTTGAATATGCGTGATATTTTCCAGGTGGTAAAACCTGCGGGCCTGGTTATGGAATACAGGTCCCCGGCAGGAGTTTTCACGGTGTGCCTTACAAGCTGCACGCCTTTTTCCATGTATTTGTAGCTTTCCGATGTCACGTTGGGGGCATGGGATTTGACCACCGAACGTTTTCTTACAAGGCATATTCCCCGGTTGCGGAGATCTCTCTCCACGCCGCACTGGGGCAGTTTCTTCTCGTAAATTGTGAAAGGCACCCTGTCTGTCTTTTCTCCCCGCAAAAGGTTTTCAACTCTTTTTTTCGGTGTCATTTCATGTCCTTTCACATTTTGAGTGATCTTAGAAATTCTGCCGCCTCTTCCGGAGGGGTAGGATTGATATAGAACCCTGTTCCCCACTCGAACCCGCCCTGTTTCACAAGACGAGGCATTATCTCTATGTGCCAGTGGTAATCCTTTTCAATCGTCTGCCAGTATCCCGGCCTGGAGAACCTGCTCGGAGCGGTATGCAGCATCAGGTTGTAGGAAGGGTTGTTAAGCCCCCTGGCGATCTTGCCGCAAACTTCTATCAGGAGGTTTCCCAAAAGCTCCCTCTCGCCGGGGGGTATCGTTTCAAAATCAGGGGAATGCCTGAAGGGAAAGACTGTAATCTCGAATGGAAACCTCGAGGCAAAAGGCGCAACGGCCACAAACGAAGAGTTCTGTGCCACGATCCTCTTGTTGCTGTCAATCTCCTGGTTTATGATGTCGCACCATGCGCACCTTTCCTTGTATTCGTAGTATTGCCTCGAACCGATCAGCTCCTCCTTGACCCTCTTGGGTACAACCGGGGTTGCTATCAGCTGGGAATGGGGGTGGGAAAGGGAGGCTCCTGCCTCCTTGCCTGAATTCTTGAAGACCAGTATGTACCTGAACCGGGGATCTTTCTTGAGGTCCGTGGATCTTACCTGGTACGTTTCCAGTATCTGGCTCATCTTCAGAGTGTCGTAATCCTTGATGTCTGCAAACTCGCCCGAGGAAGTGAAATGCTCGGGTGTCTCTATGATTACCTCGTGGGCGCCTATTCCGTTCATCATGTCGTATAGCCCGATACCTTTCTTATTCAGGTCCCCTTCAATCCTGAGGGCCGGAAACTTGTTGGGTACGACCCTCACGGCCCAGCCTGGCGTGTTCGGTGCTGATCTATCAGGCCTTACGGCATATATCTCTACGGGTGTCTTGTCCTCGTTTCCGGGGCAGAAGGGGCAGAATGTCTGTTTGGGTATTTCAATCGGGCCCGAAAAATCGGAAGGCCTCATCTTTCTTTCGGTGGCAATCACGACCCATCTCCCTATTACAGGGTCTTTTCTCAATTCTGACATCTCTCTCTCCCATGTTGTTATCCGCAGTCAGCTTTCTGGTCCGCAAGCATGCGGCCGGCATTTTGTACAGGCTTTTTCTACCACTTGTAATTCTTGGGCACCACGGCAACCCCGTTTTCTGAAACGAAGAACCTTTTCCTGTCATATTCCGGGTTGTATCCTATCTCCGTCCCCCTGGGCACCTGGACATTCTTGTCTATGATAACCTTTTTGAGCCTGGAATACCTGCCCACGTTCACATTGTCGAATATTATGCAGTCGTTTATCTCGCAGTAGCTGTTTACCCGCACATTTGTGGAAAGTACACTGTGGTTCACCCTTGCCCCGCTTATGATGCAGCCTCCGGAGATCATTGAATCTGTAACTGAAGCTTTCCTGTTTTCCCCTGAAAAAACGGTTTTTGCGGGCGGGAACTGCTCCTGGAATGTCCTGATGGGCCATGACCTGTCGTAAAGGTTAAGCAGGGGGTCAAGGTTGACAAGGTCCATGTTTGATTCCCAGTAAGAGTCTATCGTTCCAATATCCTTCCAGTATTTCGTTTCCTTCTTGTTCTCGTCTATGAACCTGTATGCGTAAAGGTTATATTTCCCTATCATCGAGGGGATTATATCTTTGCCGAAATCGTGAGTGCTGTCGGTTCTCTTCGCGTCATCCATTATATTCCGTATGAGCGCTTCGAGGGTAAAGATGTAAATGCCCATTGATACAAGGCAGAAATCTTCGTTCCCGGGATCTGGAGCGGGTTCTGAAGGCTTCTCGATGAATTTTGTTATCCTGTCATCTTCAACTTTGAGGACCCCGAACCTGTGGGCGTCTTTTCGTTCCACTTCAAAGACGCTTATTGTCAGATCCGCTTTTTTTTCGATGTGCTGCCGGAGCATCCTGTTGTAGTCCATCTTGTATACCTGGTCGCCGGAAAGGATCAATATGTACATGGGTCTTTCGTCTTCGAGTATGTTCATGTTCTGCAGAACCGAATCAGCGGTTCCCTGGTACCATTCTTCTCCTATCCTTTTTTGTGCCGGAACCATGTCTATGAATTCTCCGAGCTCCCGTGAAAATATATTCCAGCCTTCCCTTATGTGCCGCTGAAGAGAGAGGGACTTGTACTGGGTGAATACGTATATCTTTCTCAGCCCGGAGTTAATCGCATTGCTGAGGGGAAAATCTATGATGCGGTATATGCCGCCGAAAGGCACGGCCGGCTTGGCCCTGTCCTTTGTCAGCGGGTGGAGCCTTTCTCCTTTGCCTCCTGCCAGTATGAACGTTGTTACTTCCTGTGAGTTTATATTCATTTAAGTATTGAGGCGACCTTTTCCTTCAGAAGGGAGAGGTCAGAGGATTTTGTAAGGTAAGCGTCGGCTGCCCATGTCAGGAACTGGTCTTTGTACTGGGGGTAGGCCGTGTATATTATGACCGGAAGGTTCCTTTTCTTCATCAGTATCTTCCCCAGGGTCTCTATTCCATCCAGCCCCGGCATCTGAAGATCGAGGATGATGAGGTCGAACTCCTCTTTCTCCACGAGAGCTACTGCCACCGTCCCATCGGGCACCGCCTTTATTTCGAAACCTTCTTTCTCCAGCTCCTCCGCATACAGGATCCTCTCGTTCTCCTCGTCTTCTACAATCAGTATTTTCTTTGCCATTCCAGCCCTCCTTTTCCCGCGTGGCGGGTATTGTTTTACCATTCAGCCCGCTTTTATTCAAAAGAGAGGGATCATCCATAACCCCCTGACTTCCTGACGGGTGGGCAGGGATTCTCCGCACTAAATGACAAGGTTCGCCCTTACCTCCGTTCCTTCGCCTTCCACCGAGGATATCTCGAGTCTTCCTCCGTTGTTTTCTATTATGTTCTTGACGATGTACATGCCAAGCCCAAACCCTTCGGACTTGGTTGAAAAGAAGGGCTCCGTGACCATTGAAAGAGAGCTTTCCGGAATTCCTTTTCCGGTATCCCTGATCCTTACAGAGACAAAGGGCGGGTTTATCTCTGAACTTACATGTATCTTCCCGTTGCTCGTATTCTCCACAGCGTTGGAGATGATGTTAAAGAAAACCTCGGTCATCTGGACCTTCTCGGCCGTGACCTTGAGGTTTTCAGGTATATCTATGGATATATCTATCTTCTTCCTTGAACACTCCAGCCCGAAGAATTCGGCCACCTCCTTTATCGTTTCCAGCAGGTTCACTTTCTCAACCCGTGAGGGAGAAAGGAATGTAAAGTTTGATATCTTGCCCAGTATCTGTTCGAGCTTCTGTATCTCCTTGAAGATGATCCCGGCGTCCCTCTTTACCGTCCTGAGGTCTTCTGAATCGCTTATGTGCCTGGCAAATCCTCCTATGGTTACAAGCGGGTTCTTTATCTCGTGGATGAAGTAAGAAGCCATCTTGCCCACGGTAGAGAGCTTCTCCTTCTGTACAAGCTCTTCCTGGAGTGATTCCATTGTGTTTTTCAGCTCTTTCATCTCTTCAAGCTGTTTCCTGATTATGCCGTAATTGGAAGAGTTCTCAAGAGCGAGTCCCGCCTGTATTGCTATAAGGAAGATGAGAAGAACCGTCGATTCGTCTATCTCCTTCCGGTGGAAGGCATTGTCCGCCATTATTATGCCCCTCATGTTTTTAGCCGTCGAAAGGGGCAGTATGATTACGTCAGAGGGCGCAAAAAGATCTTTTATTTCTCCGGGCAGATCTTCGGGGCTTTCCAGGGATTTCAGGTGGAAAAGCCGTTTCTCTTCTATCACCCTTCTGAAATAATTTTCAGGGGGAAGTTCTTCCATGTTTATAACGACTTTCCTGACCCTTGAAGGATATTCCTGGTCTTTCTCTTCATTCTCCGCTCTATTATGCACAAGGTATGTTTCGAGAGACATGCTGTTGCTTCCCAGGTCTTTCCATATCTTGCCGGCTTCCTCCTTGCTGCATGGACCTATGCCGTTTTTCCCGTAGATGACAGATTTTTCCTTGTTGTAATAGAATACCGCGGCCCTGCTTAGCCCGAGGGCAACGTTGGCGGTCAATCCGGTCAGCATGACAGAAAGAATCCTGTTTTCATCAAGGGATTCCTTGATTGATTTTGAAATGGTGTGAAGGAGATAGAGCTCGTAATTAAGAAGGCGGCATTTCTCTTCAAAAGTTTCCATTATCATGTTAATGTCCTTTTAGAATACCGTCGTTCAGGCGGGAACTCCTTTTTTCTTCCCACGGGTATATTATAACAGCAAGAGGCAGTTTTTTAAAGGAGAAAGGATCAGATTTCCGATTCGGCCGGATTCCCCCACAGGAAACCCTGTCCAAAACCGCATCCGAGCTTTTTAAGGTATTCGGCCTGTTCCCTGGTCTCTACGCCTTCTGCCGTTACGGGCATCTGGAGAGTTTTGCCCATGGCTATGATGGTCCGGACTATCTCGGAGTCTTTTTTGGAGGTGAGCATGCTTGAAATGAAAGAGTAATCTATTTTAATGCCGTCAACCGGATAACGGTGGAGGTAGGAGAGGGAAGAGAATCCCGTCCCGAAATCGTCTATGAAGAGCTTTATGCCCATGGATTTGAGATTCATCAGTATATTTGCCATGCTCGGGGTCATAAGGATGCTTTCGGTTATTTCAAGGCAAAGTGACCCCGGCATGAATCCCGTACTTTCAAGGATGTCGCTTATCTTGGCGAGGATGTCCCGGGAATAGAGCTGCCTGGCCGAGATGTTCACGTGGAGGTTGTAAGTTTTACCTTCTTTCGCGGTTTTCAGCCACCGCTGGCCGCATGCCTTTTCCAGGACCCACTCTCCTATATTCACGATGAGGCCGGTTTCCTCTGCAAGGGGTATGAAAGCCCCGGGCAGGAGGAGCCCCTTTTCGGGATGTTTCCACCTGAGCAGCGCTTCGTAGCCCACTGTCTCCTCCGAGCCCAGTTCGACAATGGGCTGGTAAAAGAGTGACATGTTTCTGCTCCTCACGCTTTCCCACAGGTGTGTTTCCTCTGCAAGTTTTTTTATCATGGCTTCGTGCATTGAAGAACTGAAGTATGCAAACCTGTTTTTCCCCTCGCGCTTGGCATTGTACATTGCCATGTCGGCATTCCTCAGGTACTCGCTGGGTTCCGATATTTCCTCCGAGCTGTGGCATATGCCCATGCTGGCGGTTATAGAAATTATGTGGCCCGAAAGCTCCATCGGTTCTCTCATTGAGGATAGGATCCTATTGGCAATATCCGTGCCCATTTCGAATTCCGGCAGGAGTTCAAGCAGTATGGCGAACTCGTCGCCGCCGAGCCGGGCAAGGGTGTCTTCCGGCCTCAGGCATCCGGCAAGTCTTCCGGCCACGTCTTTCAGGAGGTTGTCCCCCTGGGTATGTCCGAGGCTGTCGTTCACCTTCTTAAAATTGTCAAGGTCGAGGAACATGAGGATGAAGCGGTCGGATGGCTTTCTCCTGCTGTGCAGTATTGCCCTTTCAATCCGGTCAAGGAGCAGCGCCCTGTTTGCAAGGTTGGTGAGAGGGTCGTGAAGCGCGTCGTAACGGAGCCGTTCTTCTATACGTTTCCTGTCGGTGATGTCCTCGAATATTCCTATGACTCCCAGTACCTGGCTCCCGTCCGCAATTCTCCTTGCGATTGCTCTTATGTATGTAGATTTGCCCGTTACTCTCGAGATGTAATTTCCCTCGTAATTTCCGGCCTTGCCTCTCATCGCATCGTAAAAAAGCTTTTTCATCTGAGGATCTCTCACGAATTCAAGGACATTTATCCCGATAAGCTTTTCTTCGGATGCGCCTGTAATGGCAAGGAACTTGGTATTGGCCTTTATTATGCTTCCCCTGCTGTCAATGTGAATAATCCCTAATGGCGAGTTATCAAAAAAGAGCCTGTACCTCGTTTCGCTCTCCTTGAGAACGGCTTCTTTCCTCCTTCGTATCTCTCCGTTTGTGAAAATCTCGCCAAGGACTTTGAGCAAACTTATTTCTTCCTCCGTGAAAACCCTTTTCTCCCTTACGGAATCAAGTCCCACGAAACCAATGCATGTGTCGCCGTTCATCATGGGAATGGTTACCAGTGTTTTTATTCCCTCTTCCTCCATGATGGCTCTCGAGTTGCTGTCTGCCGGCAGAATTCCGGAATCGGTCAAGTGTATGGTTTTTCCACCGAGGGGAGGCAGGAGGAGCTCCGGAATGTGGGAAAATGGCAGATCCTGCAGCTTCTCCCTGAAGGATTCTATTCCCGCCGAACACCATTCGTAGGTATTGCTCGCCGTCTCTTTTTCCAGGTTGTAGCTGAATATGTAAGCCCTGTCAATTCCCGTGAACGTTCCGACTTCCGCGAGTGCCCGGTTTATGGCTTCGTCCATCCTTCCTGTGGGCATGTTTATGAAGTTGACCGAGAGGTTTGCCAGGAGGCGTCTCAGGTTCCTGTTGGTTTCAAGAAGATTTTTCTCAGTTATATCCTGGAGCATCACGAGTTTGCCTACCTGGCGATTGTACGGGCTCTTAAGGGGAGTAACCCGTATCCTCAGGAAAAAGTTATCTCCTATCGAGATCTCTGAATCGGTTTTTTCATTCCTGCAGGCTTCCGTGATTTCAGGGAAAGCCGAGAGGACTTCTTCATAAGGTTTTCCCGCAGGCGACGATTCTTGAATGGAAAGAAGCTGTAAAAACGTCCTGTTTATGTCGGATATCCTGCCGAGATTGTCTATCAGCATGAAGCCGTCATGCATGTTTTCAAGGATCTCTGAACGGGCCACAGGCATAAGTTCGAAAAGTTTCATGCGGGAGATGCCCAGGAAAGACGTGATTCCCATTAATATGAAGGCAAATGGTACCATGTCAATTTTACCGAATGGATCAAAGAAGAAATAGAGGAGGTAGACAACCGCCGGTATGGAGGCTCCCGCCAGGACGATCTTCACCTGGGGCCTGGAGGATGGGGACGAGGATGAAAGTATTTTCAGAACGGCCGCAATTCCCACGGCGATTGCAGCCACGATATAAAAGTTGAACACGTAATACCACGGTCCTCTTGTGAAGTCCAGCAGTGTAAGCCCTCCTTCATGGGCCAGTTCGTATGTCCGGTAGATGAGCCGGTGGGATTCATCCGTCAGCTTCAGCAGGAACGTGATGGCTGGAATAATAAAGAAAAGGGTGATCACGCTCTTTTTAAGCCACTTTTCCCGGCCCGCGTATGAGAAAGTGAAAATCAGCCATAGTGCCGGGATTGAGGATATTCCTGCATATTCAACCTTAACCCAGAAAAGTTTCTGCAAAAGGCCAGGGGAAGAAATTTCGAAGGCGTATCCCGCGCTATACAGGAACAGAGATATCATGAGCCACGAGAAGGCCTTCGAAACCCCGGACTCCATCTTCCTCCGGGACAGGAACGAAAGAAACAGGGACATCATTCCGCCCAGTAAAAGCGTTATGCTCAGGAAATTGGTCTGCATTGCTCATTGCCTTTATCTTAAGAAAAAAGAAAGCCACATGGGAATCGTCAACAGTGAAAACAGATGGGTCGTAAGAACGGAAGAAGCGGCAAATTCGGTATCTGAACCGTACACCTCGCTCAGCACCACGCTTGATACCGCTGAAGGCATGGTTGCAACCACCATGAGAACAAGCCTGATATCCGCTGAAAACGGCAGAATGAGGAGGAGTGCAAGGGCCAGGAGGGGTATCGCCAGGAGTCGCAGCGCAACCATCTGAGCCTGCTTGAAGGTCAGCAGGTGGTGGCTTTTGAGGTCGGCCATCCTGCTTCCGGCCACGAACATCGCCACCGGTATTGCTGCTTTTCCGAAGATATCGAGTACGGAGAATAACGAAATGCCGAGTTCGTTCAACGCCTGGCTGTTTCCGGTAAACATGCCCGTGTGTCCCGCGTAGTCTTTGACGGCTATTACCGCCACAGCGGCAAAAATTGAGAGCATGGGAAGGCTGACCAGGTTCTTCAGGTTCTCTTTCCTGAACCTGTTGCCCGTAAGGGCGAAAATCCCGAGGGTCCAGACGGATATCTCGGAACCGAGGGTTGAGAATACGAGCTTTGCCACCCCGGGTTCACCCCAAAGCATGAGGATTATGGGCAATGGCAGGAAAGAGTAGTTGTTGGTAGCGCACTGGAATATAAACTGGTTTTTCTCCTCGCGGGAAGAGAACGAAACGCTTCCGGCAAAAAGCCTTCCGACAAGGTAACCTGTAGCCATTATTGCCATTGTTCCTGCCGGAAGGACCCAGTTCGTTGCCAGTCCCTGAAGGGTATAATTGCTTACAAGGGAAGTAAATATGAGGGATGGATAGAAAAAATTGGTTATAACCCTCGACATCTGGCTTGACGTATTTTTGTCTACAATCCCGAGTTTCCGGGCTATCATGCCGAATCCCATCATGCAGAATATTGCCAGTATCCTTATGAAAAGTCTTGTGAACATGTCAGGTCAACCGTGTGCCTTCTTTGGTAAAGTTAAAATACGCTGTGCCGAAGCCGTGGGTTCTTTGTACAACGGTAGATTATATCACAATCAAGCCTGGAGAGCGAAAAGATCGTACTCGTCTGAGGATGTGATCCTGACCCTGCAGAAATCTCCCGGATTCAATTTCTTCCTTCCCTTCTTTATCAATACCCTGCCGTCTATCTCCGGAGCGTCGAACTCTGTGCGCGCCTCATAGCATGTCTCTCCCTCTTTTTCGACCAGGACTTCCAGAACGGCGCCTTCCATCATGGACATCTTTTCTTCCGATATCTTCTTCTGCGCTTCCATGATTATCCTTTCCCTTTCCCCCTTTTCTTCCTCGCTGACATGTCCGCGGAAACCGTATGCGGAAGTCCCCTTTTCCCTCGAATACCGGAAAACCCCGAGCCTGTCAAACCTTGATTCCCTGACGAAATCGAGCATGTGCCTGAAATGGCTTTCGCTTTCACCCGGAAAACCGACCATCAGGGTGGTTCGCAGCTTTATCCCCGGAACGGCCTTTCTTATCTTTTCCACGAGCCCTGCGGAGTCAACGGGAGGCCTGTTCATCTTTTCCATCATTTCCGGGTGGGAATGCTGGAAAGGAATGTCAAGGTACCTGCAGATGCTCTTCTCCCTGGCAACTATCTCCAGCAGGCCGTCCCTTACGTGTGCAGGATGCAGATACATGAGCCTTATCCATGGGAATCCGGTTTTCACGAGCTTTGAAAGGAGTTTTTCAAGGCCTCCGGCCACACCCATGTCGCGCCCGTACCCTGCCGTATCCTGTGCTACAAGGAGAAGCTCCCTGACAGACATCCCGAGAAGATCTTCTGCCTCTTTGATGATATCCCTTTCATCCCTGCTTCTCAACGGCCCCCTCAGGGATGGGATCAGGCAGTAACTGCAACGGTTGTCGCAGCCTTCGGCGATCTTAAGGTATGCGTATGGATACGTGGAAAGGAGCCTTGGAATGTCCCGGGGCACGTTAACGGGAACCTTGTCGAAAACCGCAGGTCTTGAAGAATGGGCTGCTTTTTCGACAGCTTCAACCACCTTCTCCGGATCGCCGGCCCCGGCAATCCCGTCAACTCCCTTGAGCCTTAAGACCTTCTGGCCGTGCCTCTGGACGAGGCAGCCGCATACCAGGAGCTTCTTATTTCTGCCGGCTTTCATCCCTGCCAGCCTGGCTATGGCCGATTCAGATTCCCTGACGGCTGCCTCCAGGAATGCGCAGGTGTTCACTATTATCAGGTCGGCTTCTTCGGGAGAATCTGTCAGGATATATCCCTTTTCGCCGAGCATGCCGAGAACGTTCTCGGAATCAACGAGGTTCTTGGGACACCCGAGGCTTACCATGAATATCTTTTCCATTTCTCCTTACCCGGGCAGGATGTATAGTATCATGAAAAAAAGGACAAGGAAGATTAACGCAAGGAAAGCGAGCATGAATATTGTTCTTTTCTCGGCGGAAGAGAAAAAAGGCTTCTTTTCAGTCCCAACGGCTTCATCCCGGTTCCAGGCTTTATCATCGGGGTCCGTCCAGGACAACTCCGAGATCTTTTTCTCTACAAGATTCTTTTCGATTCCGAGGTAGGAAGAATAGAGCCTGAGGTATCCTTTCAGATGAGCTTCACTCTGGAATTCCCGCCACCTCCCGCCTTCAATCATATCAATGAACTTGACCGGCATGAAGGTGTCTTCGAAAACCTTTTCAGCCGTGATATTTTTTGATATCCTTGCCTCTTTGATTATTTCTTCAATATTTCTGTCATCCATTCTCGTCCCTGTTAGAGATAACCTGCCTCGGCTTGCCTTCCCTGTAAGGTCCAAGCAGACCTTCTTCATCCATTCTCTCTATCAGCCTTGCAGACTTGTTGAATCCTATCTTTAGCCTTCTCTGTATCATGGATATGGAGGCTATCTTGGTGGTGAGAACTATCCGCTTGGCTTCCTGGTAAAGCTCGTCCTCCCCGTCCTTATCGGAAGTTTCCAACATCTCCTGTTCCCTGGATGATTCCTTTCCTTCCACTATCTCCATGTCGTACTCCGGGGCTTTCTGCGCCTTGATGAAATTGCATATTGACTCGATCTCGTCATCTGATATCAGGCAGCCCTGTATCCTGCTCATGGATGAACTGCCCGGCGGGATGAAAAGGAGGTCTCCCCTTCCAAGAAGCTTTTCGGCCCCTATCGTATCCAGGATGGTTCTTGAATCGAACTTTGACGTGACCTGGAAAGAGATCCTGCAAGGCAGGTTGGCTTTGATTATTCCGGTAATGACGTTAACCGACGGCCTCTGGGTAGCCAGTATCAGGTGTATTCCCGCCGCCCTCGAAAGCTGGGCCAGCCTGATGATGCTGTTTTCAATCTCGTTGCGTGCGACTATCATCAGGTCGGCAAGCTCGTCTATGACCACGACTATGTAAGGCAGGTGTTCGTTCTTAACGGTTGAGTTGTATCCTTCTATGTTTCTTGCCTTCACATCCGCGAACATCTGGTACCTTCTTGCCATCTCGGCGATAAGCCATTTGAGGGCGTTTATGGCCTTTCTCGTGTCAACCACGACAGGGCACAGGAGGTGGGGCAGATCGTTGTACGATATGAGTTCAACCATCTTGGGATCTATCATTATGAACCTGACCTCTTCCGGTGAAGCCTTGAAAAGTATCGAGGCGATGAATGAATTGATGCAGACTGTCTTTCCGGACCCTGTCGCCCCGGCTATAAGGATGTGAGGCATGTTCTTAAGATCGCTGATAACCGTCTTGCCCATGATGTTCTTGCCGACGGCTATGGTAAGCTTTGAAGGGCTTTTCTGGAATTCCCTGCTGGTAAGCATATCTCTCAGGTAAACCATGGAGATCTGCCTGTTGGGGACCTCTATCCCTACGGTGGACTTGTTGGCAAGCGGGGCAACCACTCTCACGGTGGTTGTCTTGAGGTTCATGGCGATGTTGTCCTGTATCTTGTAAACCTTTTGAAGCGCGACTCCCGGTGCGAGCTGGACTTCGTACATGGTTACCCGGGGCCCCTGGTTGATCTGTACCACCTCTCCTTCTATTCCGAACTCTATGAGAGTCTCCTCTATCACCTGTGCATACAGGTCGAAATCCTCGTTTGTTTCCTGCTGTGTGGGATTGCCTGCCGCCAGCGTGGAAAGGGGAGGGGTCTTATAATCTTTTGCCCTTGATATGGGCTTGGGAGGCTTCACCTTCGGGACTTCCGTTACAGGTTCCTCTTTCATGGGAGGTT
>JAKPNC010000045.1 GCA_029548585.1 bacterium
TTCTCCTGAAATTATTGGATGCGGTAGAGAAGGGTGTAAGGGAGGTTCTCCCTCAATACATGGACTGTGACTCTCCTTATGGCGTATTTCATGACTGTTTCGTACGCATAAAGGGGTTTTTCGGGTGAGTCGAGGCTTATCGTGTTGATCCTTGTTATTATGTCGTTATTTTTGATCCCGAGCTTTTCCAGTATGCTTCCAGCCTCTATACCCGTGACCATATAACCGCTGACTGAACCGTTTTCAATGGCAGGAACGGCTTTCAACCCGGAACCGGATGATATCTCTTTTCCCAGTTCAAGAATGGATTCTTCAAGGCTTACGTCGTACTCAGAATCTGGATAGACACGCAGGGGAAAGACACCCCGCGTGGTTACCTCGAATTCCTGGAAACCGTATTCCACCGTTATTGAGCTCTCCCCGATGGATTTAACGATAGCCGAATTGACCATGTCGCCTATTCTGTAAAAATCGGTTTCCTTGCTCCTTTTGTCTTCAATGACGGCGACGCTTTTTTCCTGGGATGAGGTTGAAAGAAGGGTGCCTTTAAGATCTATTGATTCTTCAAGGGGAGGCATCTTGACCACGGGCAGTGTTTCTTTTGCCGGGCTGTCTTTGCCGGTCCCGTTTTTCGGGGTAGCGGGTGCCGGGGCGAAGAGGTTTCGCCTCATGATCGAAGGGTAATCACTGCAAAAAAGGCAAGCCGCGGACAGCAAAAATGCCGCGACCAGGCATTTGAGCGACATGTCCAGGCGGGATGACAAGGGAAGATGACTTACCGTTTTGTCAACACGGTTCCCGTGGATTCTGCCGATTATAGACATGTGTGCGCCCCGCTGTTAGAATAAGCCTGCAATCCAGACCAGGGGTTTAAGCCCTATTCTGACGGTGGCCTTCATGATGCCCCTGTTCCTGATGAAGTCTGCCACGGGCGGGCTGTGCCTGTAATACCATCTAACAAAGGCCCTTCCTAATCTTCTTTTCATGAGGAAGTTGTCCCTGAATCTCTTTAGGGATATTACTTCCACCGCCATCTCCGTGCCATATACGGCGGTTGCTATGAAACATCCTCCGCCTGAACCGGGCTTGCCTTCAGGCTGGTCTTCGTTGAAGACGGCAACGGACCTCCTGACAGGATTGGATTCTGCAATCCCTGCCGCGGTATTTTTCTGAAGGTAGAGTTCGTAGAGGTATATCCCGGATTCCAGCCCGTTACTTGAGGGAAAGCCGCTGTCAAGCCTTTCGTAGTATATGTTGAAAGGGTTTTGCACCGACCACTGGGATGCGACTATAGTCTCTGCTTCCGTGCCGTCTTTCAGGAATGTTCTCTTTATCCGGAAAGTGTTTGCCCGCAGGTCAAAAGTATCGGGATTGTTGGGGTTGTATGAAAGGTCCGTCCACTGCATGTCCACCGTGGATGTTCCGGGGGCAAGCCTGAAGTCTGTGGGAAGCTGGCTGTCCCTGAAAGCAAGTATTTTTGTTGTAACCTGGTTTGAAGGGAAAGTACCTTCGTTTCCTGCCTGGTCGTATATGATATTCACGCTGTATGTGTATTCTGTCCCTTCGCTCGGGTCGGGCCACTGGCGGTAATCAATGTACCATGTCTGGTTTATGTCGGTTATGACTGCTATGACCTGGCCGTTTCTTATAACCTCGTACCTTACGAATGAGTCAGATGAAAGTGTTGTCGCGTTTGACCAGTCAAGCCTTATGTAGTCGTACTCGCTTTCTGCAACCAGGTTTATAGATCCTGTTCCGGAAGGATTGAAGATACCGGATTGGCATCTGGCGTAAGATGTGGAGGCTGTATCGTTTATGTCTACAAAAGGTATGGCTCTTGATCCCCAGGTGCTCCATGATAACTGGTTCAGGCCCCATCCCACTATGCCGGCGTCAAACGAGTCCCCGGGCGTGAAGGTTGAGGATGTCCTTATCGCCACGTAAAGGGTTGCGGGAAGGTTGACTGCGTTGGAAAATTGGAGTTGGTATCCCATGGGTGCGCCCGGCCAGGAAAGGTACCTGTATCTTCTTATCATGACCGGGCTTGAATAATCTATGTCTCCTGCCGGGGTGCTCCTGTAAACTACAAGCCCGCATTCCTTCAGGGCCTCCGTATCGAAATTTGTAATGTCGAACCAGCCCGTCGAGCCGTTGAAGTCGGGATAAAGCGGGTTGAAAGAGGCAAGGTCGTTGAGGTTGAAGTTGCCCCTGTCGTAGAATTCAACCGTTATTCCTTCTATCCTTACGGTCTTATTTGAGCCGTTATCGTCAAGCTCAAGCTTGAAGAGCGGGGTGGGTGCGCTTGAGGCGGTCAGCCCGGGATTTCCCGGTCCTGTCAGCGAGGTTATCCTGGTGAATACGTTGCCCGTCATCTCCCCGCTTATTATCGGCAGGGTGTTGTAAGCCTGTTTTCCCACGGCCGTTGTCCAGAGTCCTTCACGCGGCACCTTTATACGGAACCTTGAGCCGTAGCTCATGAATTCGCTGGTTCTTAAAGAGATGAAGAAATCCGTGCCTCTGTACCCGTACTTGTTTTCCGCCGTGCCTCCGTGGGGGTATTCAAACTGGCTTACAAAATCGAAGGGGTATAAGAGTCCCTGGTCGGTTGCCCATGCCTGGAGAACGAGTGTCGTGGAGTACTTGTTTACCATCGTGCCCAGGTCAGCGTCGAAGACATTGCCTTCGTATATCCATGGGGTTGAGCTTACGGGAATCAGTGTGTCTTCCGCGTCGAAGCTTCCCGACCTGCCAGTTGCTTTATTGTCTCTCCATAGAGTCAGACCCGAAAGGATGTCGTCGCTAAGGGGGGCAAGGTCGACGGAAGGATCAAAATTCTCGATCGAGAGCACTTCAACCTTTATGCTCTGGAGTTTTGTTGCGCTGAAGTCGTACCTGGCGCCGCCGGAGGCAATGTTTATGCCTATGGCCGGGATGACGTTGTAAGTCATGTCGGCTTCTGCAGATATCTCGACAGGATCCACTCTTTCCTGGGAGACGTTCTCGAGATATAGGTTGTTAAAGAGTGTTTTAACCTGGCCTTCCTTGATGCCGGCATGCATTATGGGTATTCCGACAGGACCGAATCCTATATCTCCTTCTTTTATCCATATCTTGTAATCCTGCCCCATCTTTTGCCTGTACCCTTCTTCAGAATAATCGCTTCTTTCTTCTATTACTACGAAATAATCGTCAACGTTGGGAGTTTCAAGATTCCCCTCGAGCAAATCGTTCATAAATATGGCCAGTGTCCACTGGGTTGTCGTCTCCTGCGTGAAGTTGCCTATGGGAGTGACGATACTGGCATCAACGGCAGGATCCCATATGCCGTCATTGTTGGAGTCTCTCCATATGGTAATCCCATGGGGGCCCGATTGGTCGTCTCCAAGCCTGAAGGTCTTGTTGGGATTAAAGTGTTCCGCTCCCGAAGCTCCTGCTGTTACTGTAAGGGTGATGCTTGAAAGTACGTCGGTGCTGTACGTGGGTGTCTGGCTTCCGTTTGCCTGCGCGTTTCTCTGCGAAGCCGCTATGGACAGAATCGCCGTCCTTGTTTCCCATGGGATTACCTGTGGCACGCTTCTCGAGAAAGAGACGGGGGCTACATCGTACTGGTTCCTGTCATACCTCGGCCTGATCTGTTCTCCCGGCTGCAACTGGTTGTAGGTCGGGTAATCAGGCTGTTCGAGAGCATGGTTATTGGAGCTCTGCGGCATGATATCGGTAACGAGAAGTTCGCAGGTGATCGGGTTTGTTGTTACGGCATTGTTTATTACGTCTGCCGGGTTTGGAGCAGGCAACGGAGACGGATTTACCGTAACATCTCCAGCGGTTACGCTGAAGGTGGAAGATGTTCCGTTGGGAGTAAAATCAAGTGTTCTTATTGCTATGAAGTAAAAGCCGGCGTTTGCCTGTGCCAGCGGTATCAATGGAGGGTTCTGAATGTCTATCCTGGTAGGCCCGTTGACAGGCGGCTCGTCGTTACCGGAGTAAGAGAAACCTGTCACCCCGATGATCTCTCCGAACCTGTCGGTGATGACTATGGAATCTATATAAAGACTGCCTGTTATGTTAACCGTTATGCCGGTAAGCCTCTGGGCCGGGGTCGGATCTGCAGGAGCAGGCGGGTTATTCGAACGGGCGATGTTAAGCCCCATAATGATGACGTAGCCCTCGGAGAATGCATCCTCCCCGATAACGGAATAGTAGGGATGCCTGGGGCTGTTGGATGTATTCGGAAGTATCCCCTGGTTTGGAATGGTCAGGTTGGTGAGAGTATTAGTTATGATATTTGCTCTCAGGCTGAAGGCGGACAGAATGAATAGCGACAGCAAAACAATAGCAAGTTTTTTCATGTAATATCCTCTCCTCTTTATTGTCCGATTCGCGTTTTCTGCAAACCCTGAAACCTTTCTCTTTGCTTTAAGGTTTGCCGGGTGTTTTCCATTTTTCAATTTCTGCCTGAACCCTCAAAACTCACGGGCAAGGCGTATCTTTCTTTCTGCCCACGGCTGATATCAGCGGAACAAACCGGATATCCAAAAAATGGGCTTAAGACCCACCCTGACTGTGGCCTTGATAACCGACCTGTGCCTGATGAAATCTGCCACGGGCGGGCTGTGCCTGTAATACCATTTGACAAAGGCCCTTCCTGCGGTGTTCTTCATGAGGCGGTTATCCCTGAATCTCCTGAGCGCAACCACTTCCGTGGCCATCTTTGTTCCGTAGACGGCGGTTGCTATGAAACAGTCGCTGCCGTTGCCGGGGTTGAAGATAGGAACCCCGAAGGTGAAGTAGTTGAGCTTTCCAAGGTACGTGACCTTTACCGTTACAAACCCGATGGGCTGGGCGAGGTTGGTATCTTCCCTTTCGGTTATTTCAAGCTGTGTCCATTCCCTCGTGTCCGAGTTCCACTGGTAGACGTTGAGATCTTCTATCCTTTTTTCCCCGGCGGCATCCAGGTCGGCCTGGTACACGGGTATCCTGACCAATATGTGCTGTCCGGGAAGAACTTCAACGTCCTCGGCAGAGAGTCCGTAAACATTTGCAAATCCCGCAAGTCCGGGATGCTCCGGCGCCAGGGCCGGGTCGATTATCCCGAAATTCAAGTCAGCCGGCAGGGTTCCAGTCAGTGAGTTTGCCGGTATGACCGCTTCAAATCC
>JAKPNC010000064.1 GCA_029548585.1 bacterium
TGAAAACGGCAGGAGATAGAACTTGCCTCTTATTATTTTTTTCGCCGCCACCGGGCAGAACCTTCTTATAACTTCGCATCCCATGACCTCTATACCGTGTTGCTCGGCGTTAACCAGGAAGCAGGGTCCGGGTTTCCCAGAGTCTATTTCCCAGTACGGAAGCCTGAATTCCCTTATCTTCGTGGTTTTTATGTCGAGATACTTTTT
Organism: bacterium; assembly: GCA_029548585.1. Classification (GTDB taxonomy): domain Bacteria; phylum Ratteibacteria; class UBA8468; order B48-G9; family JAFGKM01; genus JALNXB01. The sequence goes on from JAKPNC010000064.1 coordinate 208, forward strand.
TGTCACTTCCGACATTTCTTTTCTCCTCCTGTTGCAATCCCGCCCTGCCATATATCATTAGTTCATTTGCAAAAAGTTCTTCATGGGAAGAGGGAAGCTTTGTCCCCTGTTCCAACGGCCCCTGGCATTGGTTGTGTCCGTGTCACTGGCCGGTATACTCACAAGGCCGGGCAGGCAGTACTTTTATGAAGGCCTCCGCATGGGGCACTCCGAGCCTTTTGCCCCATGCCTCGGCACGACTGTTGGCTATTCTTTTCAGGCGCTCTCCGACCTGGCTCCTGTGAAGGTAGAAGGCCTCCAGTTTTTTCCTGAAATACCTGCTCACGTCGACCAGCATGTCGGGTTCCGTATGCCTGATTTCTCCTCCCGAGCTCGGTCCCCAGTTGTAGAGACTTCCCAGTACGGTTTCCAGAGACGCCTCCATATAAGCCTTGCAGACGAGGCTGCAGACATTCCTGTGTTCGGGATCAATGTCAAGCTGCTGGGTGAGGATTATTTCCGGTTCTTCTCTCCTGATGATCTCCGCAAGCAGGCTGACGCAGTCCTTTTTTTCAGGGGCAATCAGGATGCATTCCCTGCTGCCGGGTATGGATAAACGCCTGTATTCCTCGGTTCCGATGTAATAGAAGTTGCCCTCGTTGTCGCAGCAGAACCTCTGCTTGAAATTCAGATGCAACGGCTTGAGCCCGAAGACTGCGGCCGCCTCCTTCGCTTCGCCCTGGCGCACGGTTTGGCTCTCCGCCGGGAGAAGGAATTTCTTGTACTCTCCGTTTTCGTCCAGGTTGATGCCTGCGGAATCATCCGTTGCCACGATATATACCCCCCTGTAGCCTTCATCGAGATATTTTGCCAGGGTTCCTCCTGCCTGGAATTCTATGTCGTCCGAATGGGCCCCTATTGCCAGTATGGTTTTTTTCATGCCTCCCCCGGTTTGGCTTCCTTCATTCTTCTGAAAATCGTTGTGACGGAGATCCTTGAAGAGGTGTTTTTTCTCCATTCACGGGCGGTGCCTCCTGCGGCTTCTATCTCCATGAATCCGGCTCCGTCGTTGTAAACGCTGTACTTGACGGGCATATCCCCGGGCTCTTCCCCGGGCGGCCTGTCTGATATGTCAAAATGGATGAAGCCTTCCCCGATGGGCCCTGCCGTCCTTCTTACCGCTATGCCTCTTGAAGGATCCCTGTATTCTATCCATTCGACCCGGGGGGATATGCCTACCTGGAACCTGCTGTCTCCCTCCGTGCGTATCCTCCAGGATCCGTTTTCAAACCTCCTGTAATCGTCGCTCGGGGCGTAAAGATCCCAGACATCCTCTTTTGAGGATTGAGGTACGATTACCTCGCATCCTTTACGGCAGTCGAACTGGCACAGGCTCCATGGCCCTATCATGCATGTATCCATTCCCAGGGTGCGTGATCCGATGTATTCTATGGATTCAAGGCTTCTTGCTTCGAGAAAGCCGGCTTCCCTTTTTATCTCCAGGCTCCTGCCGAAAATGGCGGAGATGCCTGTTCCCCTGCTGTTTATAAGGTCTATTTCGGCGGTTACCGCGGCGCTATTCCTGCCTTCAGAGACGACCCTGTACCGGGCGCCGGTGATCCCCGGGGGTACTCTCCAGGCTTCTGTCGGGTATTCGTACCCGAAAACGGATCCCTCGGGGGCCGGCCAGAGCCCGTCTCCGCCGGGATTGATGTAACATTCCATAGAGCTCTGGCGGGTAAAGGCTTCCGGGTTGACCCTGCTGATGACTTCTCCGTCCAGAATAGTGAAAAATCTTCCCTCGAGGGATAATCCCACGATTACTCCGTTTTCCTCCGTGCCTACCAGGTGGAAGGGTTGTCTGCAGTAGTCGAACATTTCAATGAGTTGGCGGCCGGTCATTTTAACCTCTCTTTGCCCTTGCCGGGCCTGAAGGATATCCGGCTGAACTCTTCTGCCCGGACCCCCATTTGTTTCAGGAATTCAGCATGCATGCCGAGTTGCCCGACTTGCTCCATGCTGTGGGAATCGGTCCCGGGAGATATCCTGACGCCCTCTTCGAGACATGCTTCGAAAAAGGCAGGATCAGAAACGTTGCCTGAATGGAAATTCAGCTCGGCGGCAACCCCGCAGGATTTCAGGATTTCGGCAAGAGGCCTGAAGAGATGGGAAGGTATCTTCAGGCCTTTCCTTGAGAAAAACCTGAAAGGATGAGCAAGGACGTCTATTCCCTGCATGCAGAGAGCCTCGTTGGCCTTCATGAAAACGCTTTCGGTATCCTGCGTGGAACGGGAAAAGGACTCTTCCCTGGTGAAAAGGACATGGATGCTTCCAATGACAATCCAGGCTTTTTCCCTGTCTTCAGGAAGAAGGTTGATCTTTCCCGACCTGTCGAGATCCACCTCGAAGCCCGCCCTGGCGTACGGAAAATGTTTTTCGATGGAAGACAGGTAGCGGGATATTCTCGGTGACATGTTCGATTTTTTCATGAAGGAGGGGTCGTCTATGGATTTCCAGCAATCTGCCGGAGTAAAGTAAAGGTGGCCTGCATGCTCTGTGAAAGCGATGTAGTCGAGCCCCATTCCTTTTGCCTTTTCCACTGCTGCATCTACTGTAATACCCGCTGCACAGTATGCGAACTGGGTATGGCAATGGTTGTCAAAAAGACTGTATCTGTTTTCCATTTTTTATCATTCCGGGATAATCGAAAAGCCCTGACAGGCCCTTTTTATTAAAGCATCATGTCACAGTTTTGTCAAAGGAGACCGCAGCCCTGTATCAGCCATGCCGGGGACCCGGAGATTTTGATCTCTGACTTGAAAATTTTGCGGGATATGGTAACCTTATTGCCTGTAGTCTACGAGCCATGTCCGGCGGACGGAAATGGCTCTGTTTTTATTCAATATGGAGGATACAATGGGAGAGATTATAGCGGTTGCGCAGATGTACACGGTAAGAGATTATTGTACTACAGTTGCGGATACGGCAGCGACATGCGGGAAACTGAAAAAGATAGGATACAATTACGTCCAGGCGTCGGGAATCAAGGAACCGAAGGATGTAAAGGAACTTAAAAAAATATTTGACGACAACGGGCTTGTTGCCTGTACGACCCACAGGGCTTCTCTGAAGGAAGTGATTGAGGAAACCGACAGGGTCATAGAAGAACACGTATATCTGGGCAGCGTATCCGTTATTTCGGGGCTTTCGGCGGAATACTTCAACAGAGACGGTTTTTACAGGGCGGCTGAAGAGCTCGGCAAGGTTATAGGAAAGGTAAATGCCGCAGGCATGGTTCTGGGCCTGCACAACCATTCGGGAGAATTCGAGCGCTTTGACGGCAAAACCGGACTCCAGATAATGCTTGACAACTGCAAGGGGCTTGAGTCTGAACTGGACGTCTACTGGGCCCAGAACGGCGGAGCCGATCCCGCCTGGTGGATCGAATATTTTTCCGGCAGGTGCAGCCAGATACATTTCAAGGATATGGGGGTCGTTGGACACAAGCAGACCATGCCCCCGATAGGCGAGGGGAACCTCAACTGGGAAAGGATAATGTCAGCCTGCAGGAAATCAGGTGTCGGGTATGCCATAGTCGAGATGGACAGGCCGACCATAGATGCCTTTGAAGCTTTCAGGATCAGCCTTGAAAACATGAAGAAGTGGGGAATCCGGACATAATCGGCAAAGAAGCGTTTGAGAATCAGATATCTATGGATGGCCGGGCAATGATTTTAAATTCCTTGAAAGGCCAGTATTTCAGGATTGCCTTGCTCATGATGAGCTCTTCATCAACAGGGCCCCATACGCTGCTGTCCTCGCTCCTGTTCCTGTTGTCTCCGAGAAGGAAATAATGGTGTTCTGGGATCTCTTTCTTTAGCTTGTAATCCGGGGCTTCCTTGATGTATGGTTCTCTCAGCTTTCGCCCGTCAATGTAAACCTTCCCGTTCTTTATTTCTATCGTCTCTCCCGGGAGTCCTATGATCCTCTTGGCAAGTATCTCGTCGCTCGCCAGCGGGTCCCTGATCATGACGATGCTCTTTCTCGGAAACCCGGTCTTCTTTATCGTCATAATCCTGTCGTTGACCTTGAGTGTCGGTTCCATGGAACCGGAAATAACCTCGTAAAAGCGTACTTCTTTTACGCCGAAAAAGTATCCGACAAGGAATACAAAGCATACCATCAATATGGAATTTATCAGCCTGAACATTTGAATATTTTAAACCACCGGATACCCTTGAGTCAAGATTTTTATATGGAAATATTAATGAGGCAATGGAGATCAGGGCCGGTTTTACCCGTATCAAAAGGCCAACGGTCATGCCTGGGTGCGTCATGGGGAGCCTGCTTTCTAAAGACTTCCCGGTATGGCCAGTCCGGCCTGGGGCATAACCCTGTCGGAAAAGGGCCTGTCGGTGATGATCTTCCCGTCCCGGATGATTTTGACATGCCCGCCCGTATTTCCGGTCCGGTTCAGAGATATCTCGTAATCAAGGTTTTCGAATGAGAAGAAAACCCTGATCTTTCCGTTTTCTTCTATGGTCCGGCTGCCGGTCATTCTGACGGTTGCCCGGTCTGACACCTGTATCAGGTGAAGAAACATGTCCTCTATGACAGGCTTTGAGGGTCTGACTTCAACCCGCCATCGGCCCAGAGTTTCCGTCACCGCACTGCTGTCGGACATCTTCTCCCGCGCAAAATGGCTTTCTATGGGCCAGTTCCGGCCGCCCGAGAAGAATTCCATGCCCGGCCCTCCCACCTTGGATATGCTGCAATTTTCAGGATAGAGAGTCCTGCAGAAAATCCTTCCTTCTCCCTGTTCAGCCATGAAATCCTTTCCGGAGAGGATAGGTTCGTTTGACGTGTGCAGGAGCCAGGTCTTGCCATATTCGGCCTTTGAAGAGGATACCCTGTCGAAGACAAGGAAGATGTCAGGCTTGAGATATATGAATTGTCTGACCATCTGCCTGCATTTTTCAGGGGCATAAGCGCCCGAGGCATCTACCGCCGTATAAACGAACAGGGGATCTGACTCGAATGCAAGGGTCTTTGCAAACCTTGTTATCCTGGACTGGCTTCCCGGGAAACGTTCTCCGGGCATCTCCACCAGGACGGCGTTGTGGGCAACCGTCCGCATGGCGTAATTTACGGTATGGGGGGAGTTCTCCGGGTTGCCCGTTCCGCTGTCGAGGGCAAGGTGTCCTTTCCTGTATATGCTGAAGTGGGTCGCATCATGATGGAGCGCGGTGGCCGTGCCCCCTCCGCAGGAGAGGAGGGCGTAAGTGTCATCCGGCCCGAATCCGGATGACATGAATACCAGGCCGGCATTTTCAAAATGCCGGCCGACAGGCATGTTTTCCGGGATGCCGGAACGTGCCGTTTTCCCCGCTCCGGTGTGAAGGAATGGATTTACGGGGTGCTCCCCGGCCCCCTTCTTCCCTGTCTTCTCTTCTATCTGCTGCCTCAGGTGAAGGGCTATGGAGGCATAACCCGGGTTGGAGCTGTCGAAGAAATGGGCCGTGTGGCTCAGGTGGTCGTATAAAAGGTCCCCGTTTACGATTTTAGTTCCCCATGAACGGTCGTATCCGAACTGACGTACGGAATTTCTTGTAATTCCGAGAAAGTTTCTAAGCACGTAATCAGGGTTGATTATATGTACCCATTCGGGTGGGATGGGTTCTCCCGTTGCGGCCTGCCATGAGTACATGAAGGCCCAGAAGACCGTGGGCTGGTGGCCGAACGCGTAATCAAGCTTTACCTGCCACGCCCCGTCATCTCCCGATGCGTCCAGCATGGATGAGAACATCATCTCTTCCTGCCTGTATCCGTGTCCCAGGAGGCACATTACCCTGGCGTGGATAACGTCGTCGAGTTTCTCATCCAGAAATGCCGCGCCCGCGTACCATAGCATATCCTGAACATAATAAACGTAATGCCTGTCAAGCCTTCCCTGTATGCGGTCTTCGAGGTAGACCGAGTAAGAGTAAAAGAGAAGGTCGGAGAAAAAGGATTCCCTTTCGTCTTCCGGCAGGTCTTCCCATGTCCAATCGAGGGCGGCAAGGGCAGATACCCTCGAATAGCTCCTCGTATGGTCATGATTTTCCCTTGCGAGGTAATAATCGCATGTGGACCGGAACATCATCTGAATCTTTTCCAGGAGAGCCTTATTTCCTGTTACCCTGTAAACGAAGGCGGCCTTCATAAGGTTCAGGCCGTAATCTTTCTTCTCCCCTTCCTTCAACCCGAGATTTTCGGACTCCTTTCTGATTTTTTCGAAGTATTCCTTTTCCTCCCCGAGTGCCCTGTCCCTGACGGCCGGCCAGGTCTTTTCACTGAAGAAGAGCCTTGGCCTGGAACGCCGGATTTTGGCAGACTGCCTCATTGCTGCGATGTAATCGAGAGCCAGATCCCTTGAAGTCCTTTCAAGGCTTTCTTTTGCTACCAGGGCGTTGAGAATCTCCAATGACCTGGCGTAATCCCTCTGCTGCATGTAAGAAAATCCTTTCAGTAGCTGCACCCTGTCTTTTATTGATTCTTTACTGCAGGCCTCGGAGGCGGCTTCAAAAGAAGCCATGGCCGCCGGGTATTTCTTTTCACGGAGAAAGGTTTCTCCTATCCCGAGGAGAGCAAGCGCCCTGTCCGCGTCTCCGGCCGAAGGAAGCTTTAGCGCGTCTTCGAAATTGCCCCGGACATCCTTCCAGTTGCTCTCTTTCTGGTCGTAGAGACGCATCTCTCCCACGGCAAGGAGAGATGCCGCTTTCTGCTCATCGGTCACTGCTTCGGACAGGGATAGTTGGAACATCCGCCTCGCCTTTCCAAAGTCGACCGCCGGCCTCATGAAACCGCTCGAAAGGCTGTTGTCCCAGGAATAGAGTTTCCTGCCTTCCTGGTAATGCTTCTGCCATAAACCTCCCTTGAGATGATGGTCCACCTGTGCATGTTCCAGGTAAGAGCCTCCAGAGCTTACCACCACGGCGATAACGCTGTCGACGGGATATCCTTCATTAATGGCGGGTATGGTTATGGAAGCCTTAAGTTCCTTCCACTCCGGGGTTGTTTCGTTCCAGGGGGAGGAGATGGATCCTGACCATTTCAGCCTCTTTTCCACGGGATGCATGTAGTAGGTGTAAAGCATTGCAGAGACCCGGCTTGCCTCTTTTGCCATCTTAGCGAAAAAGGATACCTCTATACGGTCTCCTTCCGAGACGGCTATGGGATAGGAAGATGAGAGGTGTCCGTTTAGATAGACAAACGGGGCGCTCTTGAAAGCCCCGGAAGGATCTTCCACGATCCTGTATTCGTACACTCCCCTGGTGGGGGAGGGGTTCAATTTCCACCTTGACGGGAATTCTTCCCCCTGAATCACCGTCATCCCCTCGGGAAATCCTGTTCCGGCCAGGAAAATAAAAAAGAAAAAAAGTGTTTTTCTTGCCGCCATCGTTTCATGCCTCCCCATTCTGATAAGTGGCTGAGCCGTTCTTCAGCCCTGGATTGAATGTCTGCCCGGGATACCAGGGGCCGGTTTCAGGGAACTATCGGCAGCAGTTCAAAAGAGCCGTCCTCGAATACCGCCGGCCATTTGCTGGCGCTGACATAATTTTTTTCGTTCTCCACGAACTTGTTGGTGCTGACAGATTCCACGTGGCCGTCGAGAAAGAGCATGTTGGCAAGCCTGTTGTGCCTGAAATGCACCTGGCCGTCGGTATTCAATGCCGTGGCCGTAGAGCTTACCTGTCCACAGCAACTGACCTGTTTCCACCGGTAGGACGCTCCGGCCCCGGGATGGGCCTGAACGCTGTCTGATATTACAAAAAACCTTTCCGGGGATTTCACGTTATTTGTAATGATGCCGTAGTAGTTGCTTGTGGCAGTTGCGGGCCTGTAGAGCCTTGGTCTCAGGTAGCCTGCCGTCCTGTAGCCATATCTCTGCGTGCTGTTGCCGGCTGAATACTCGTAAGGCGGATATGCAGGGCACGCCCACACGGAACCGGGATAATAGCCTTTGAAGGGTGTCCCTGTCCAGTTTCCCAGGAAAAGGTGTCCGTTCCAGTCGTTTATGTACATCAAGAGTCCTGTTCCCACCTGCTTGAGGTTATTCATGCATACCGCGCTTTTGGCCCTTGCCCTTGCTTTGCTGAGTGCAGGCAGGAGCATTGCCGCAAGTATGGCTATAATTGCTATAACCACCAGCAGTTCGATAAGGGTGAAGCCTTTCTTTCTTTTTTCCATTTCTTTCTCGCCTCCGCTCTTGAATTCAAAATAGTTCAATATGTGGAATGCAGGTCATGCAGCGAACCCCTGTTTCCCGAGAGAAAATTTGCCCAGTTGGGGAACGCCTCTTCGGGAAGCATCCATGAGGTTGTAGGAGCATATACCCTGTTTCTTGCCACCCACCTTGCGTGTCCTCCCACGTACAGGGCGTTTACCCCCGCGTTCTTGTGGTTGGGGGCTTCGTCCTTGCCGAGACACAATGGCCTCAGGGGCTGGGATACGGCGGGCACTCTCTGCCAGGAATAGCTTGAATCCACTTTTGAGTCTGCCATGATGCATGTGTCGGGATGGGTCTGGATGTTGAGCCCGAAGGCATAGGCGTACGAGCAGGTGCTGTACTCCGTTGATGCCTGGGTTGCGTTGACCCGTATAAGCCTGCCTATGGGTGAAGGTTCGTCGTATCCAGCGCTCGGGCAGATGAAGAGCCTCGGGTCGGTTATGTATGATGGCGATTCAAGTGGATTGGTTGCGGGGTCAAGCTGTCCTGTCAGCAGGGATAGTGAAACGTTTGGAATGGAAGCCTGGGTTGCATGATCATGAAAGGGAAACCACCCTGACCAGTCCTGGGCGTACATGTGCAGGGCTAATCCTATCTGCTTGAGATTGGTAAGGCATACCCCCCTTCTCGCCTGTTCCCTTGCCCTTGCGAGTGCAGGCAGGAGCATTGCTGCCAGTATGGCTATAATTGCTATAACCACCAGCAGTTCGATAAGAGTGAAGCCTTTCTTTCTTCTCATCTGTTTTCACCTCCTGTAATGATACATTGTGTGCCTGTCACGCAACTCTGAAACCCTTGATTATAGGGTTTTCAGACAAAGTTATTTTGGATTGCCTCAAGCCTGAAACCCCCCGGACAGTAAGTGTTTTAACGTCCTGTTTTTTGGATTTTCTTGTTTTTCGCTCCATCTTCTTCCTCTGCCCTCAGGGGAACTGCCCGGAACCTCCATCCGAATTCCGCCATTCTGAGACCTTTGCCTATGTTGAATCTCTTATTACAAGGCAGGGTTCAACCACGATATCCCGGATTTCTTCTTCACCGGCTTTCTCATAGAGTTCGAGAATGAAATTGACAGCTTCCATGCCTATTTTCATCCATCCCGTATCGACGGTAGTGAGGGCCGGGCTTGAAACCCTGGATTCCCGCACGTTGTCTATACCGCAGACAGCCAGGTCTTCCGGGACCCTTATCCCCCTGGCGGAACAGTATTCAAGGATATCCAGGGCCCTCCTGTCGTTGCCCGCAAGTATCGCGGTGGGAGGGTCGGATTCGGCCAGCAGGCTTTCAGCCGAAGCATGGTTTTCCTGCGTGCTGCCGATGTTTTCCCTTATAAGTTTCAGGTCCAGCCGGATCCCTTTCTCTTTCAGGGCGCTTATGTATCCCTCAAAACGCGGAAGGGCGCTTTCTCTCTGCAGGTTGCCTGTGATCATGCCTATTTTTACGTGTCCCTTTTCAATGAGGTGGATAGTGGCAAGGTATGCCGCCCTGGTAAGGTCGTGTCTTACGGTGTGGATGTTTTTAAGCGGCCTGGGGGAATGGAGCACGACAAGGTTTTTGGGTTCTTTGTTGGAAGGATTCAACTTGGAGAAACTTTTTTCACTGCCGTAAAATACAAGGACAGGCTTTTTCATGCCGCCCGCCAAAATCTCTTTCCTTGAAAGGAATTCAACCTCCAGTCCTTCGCTTGAAGCCCCGTGGAATACTCCTTTCAGGATTTCAAAGTATATAAGCGGAAGGTTCTGGATATCGGGTATTTTATCTCCGTCGGGCAGGCAGAAGAGAATCCTTGCCCGCTTTTTTCCGCCGTTTCTGATTACAGTCCCTATCCTGGGCTTGAGAATAATAGCCTTCTCTTCTGCCAGTACAGACAGGGCTTTTCTTGTGGTTGCCCGGCTTACCCTGAACCTTTCTGATATCTCGGAAATGGTATGGAACCTGTCTCCCGGCTTGTAGCCGCCATTGCATATCTCTGCCGCAAGGCTCTCGTAGACTTCCTTCCACTTCTTGTTTCCCGTAATGTTTGGCATTTTGATTACATTATATATCCTGGCATTTTTTTGTCAATAGATATATTTATTTATGATAATCTTTTAAATAAACATATTTATTCATGTTTTTGAGCCTCTTTTTGCTTAACCTGCAACTTTTGATTTGCAACCTGGCAATGTAATATGGGAAGGTATTGCCTCGTTTTGGCCTGGGCCCCCTGCATCAGCGATGGGCATGCATGATCTCATTTCCTGACCGTTTACCAATAGCGGTTCGAGATATTGACAGGAAAAAATCCTGCAGGTATAACAAGTCATTGCAGGAGAAATGAATCCGGAGGCATTATTATATTATGAAAGAGACCATCTCGGTCAAACCCTTCAACAGGATAACCGAGAACCTTGATATAGTTAAGGTTATATCAGAATACCTCAACCTGAAGAAAGCAGGCAAAAACTTTAAAGCTTTATGTCCTTTCCACGAGGAGAAAACCCCTTCTTTTGTTGTCAACCCCGAAAAACAGATATTCCACTGCTTCGGTTGCGGGATAGGGGGAGATGCTATCAAGTTCCTTATGAGCATTGAAAATATCTCTTTCCCCCAGGCCCTGGCCCTGGCATCGGAGAAAGCCGGCATCCCCCTTAAGAATGACGGTTACAGCCACAGGGACACCGAAGAGGAAAATTCCATATACGCGGCAAACGAATTTGCATCCGGGGCGTACCAGTCCTTCCTTTTTTCAGAACAGGGGCGCGCCGCACTCGAGTACCTGATTGAAAGAAACCTCAAGGAGACGGATATAAAGCATTTTAAGCTCGGCATGGCCCCTTCGGGGACCGCTTTCCTGGCCGGGAAGGTTGCCGATGCAGGTCTTCCGGCGGCAGATTTTGTGAAGGCCGGCCTGCTCAAGGAAAACGGGAAGTCCGACATCTTCAGGAACAGGATCATGTTTCCCATATTCGACCAGAGAGGCAGGATTTCGGGATTCGGGGGAAGGGGTCTTGAAGAAAGGCAGATGCCCAAATACCTGAATACCGGGGAGAACAGGATTTTCAGCAAAGGAAAAATCCTTTACGGGATGAACTGGGCAAGGGATGCCATAAAGGAGAAGGGATTTGTCCTTCTCGTGGAAGGGTATTTCGATGTCATAAAGCTTCATGTAAACGGGGTAATCAATGCCGTTGCTCCCATGGGGACATCCCTGACCGGCTCGCAGATTAACCTGCTGAAACGCTTCACGGACAACATGCTTCTGCTCTTTGACTCCGACCAGGCCGGCATGAAGGCAACCCTCAGGAATCTCGAGATAGTCCTGGGCAAGGGATTCGGGGCCAAGGTCTGCCAGTTGCCTCCGGGATTCGATCCTGATAAGTTTGTTGACGATTACGGAATCTCTCCCTTCATAGGGCTTGTAAACAAGTCGAGGGATTTCCTTGATTTTGTTTACGATATATATTCGAAACAACACGGGATTTCCACCCCGAGGGGCAAGTCATCGGTGGCCAGGGAGGTCATGAGGTACCTGTCCCTGCTCCCTGACGATATAGAAAGGTCCGAATACAGGAAGGTCCTGGCGGAAAAGCTCGGCGTAAGGGAAGAGGCCCTTTCAGCCTATGCGGCCGACTCTCCCCGGGAATACGGAGAGAAGAAACCTGTCAGGCCGGAGTCCAGGAACCTTCCGAGGGATTCAGCGGAAAGCCTGCTCCTGGGAATACTTCTCTCTGACAGCCGTTGCTGGAAGGATTTTCTTGCCTGGGAGGGCGAGGTAACCCCCAGGATGGACGTAATTGCCAGGGTATCGAGAGATCTCCTCTCCAGGAACATGGACCTGACTCCGGCAAATCTGATGGCCGGGGTCTCGGAGATGGACGAGGCGGCAGGCATGAAGGATTGGATAGCGGAGCTTGCCTTCAAGGAGGAAGCCTGTCCCGTAGAGGAAAGGAAGAACCTCATTTTCCAGGATTGCCTCAGGAAAATTCACAGGATATGCCTTTGCGAGAAGCTCGAGAACATTAAGAAAGAGATGAATGCCAAGAAAGGAAACGGCTTACAGTATAACAGGGAGCTTGAAACTCTGCAGACACTGCTTAGCGAGTTAAAAAAGGAGTAGGAAATGGGTAGAAAAAAGAATGATGCTCTTTCCAGGAATGAGAAGGCCCAGAAGATAAACGAAATAGTCGAGATGGGCAAGCGCAAAAAGCACCTTTCATGGGATGAAATCAACGACATACTGCCCATGGATCTTACCGATCAGAACGAGATCATGGAATTGTTCGACGAGCTGGAAACCTGGGATATAGACATAGACGAGGAAGAATCCTTTCCCCTCGAAAAGAGCAAGAAGATGGAGATGGACGAGGCAAAGAACCCTCTTAGGTCATACCTGAAGGGAGCCGGGGCATACAGCCTGCTTAACCACGGGGAAGAGGTTATGCTCGCCAAGGGAATAGAGGAAAC
>JAKPNC010000071.1 GCA_029548585.1 bacterium
GAAGATGTATCGGCGCCCTGCCCCTGGGGAAAAAGTATGACGAAGACGTTCTTCTGCAGGCCGAGATAGAAGCAAGGTACGCCCCTTACGCCCGGAGGATGCTTGCCGGTATAGAGGATATGAAGGATATGGAAAAGGTCAGGATTCCACCGGATGCTGATTATTCGGCCATTCCCGGCCTTTCTCTCGAGGTGCGGGAAAAACTTGCCAGGTCCAGGCCGCTGACCCTGGGGCAGGCGGGAAGGATCTCCGGGATTACTCCCGCTGCGATTGCCGTCCTGGCGGTCTTTTTCGGCAAAAAGAAAAAAAGGGGAATCAAGGATTCAGGAGGAAGTCCCGGAAAGAATGAGGAGAAAAAAACATGTTGAGGAAAACTTCAAGATCATGGGAAAAGTACAGGAAAAGCCTTGCTTGTCTCGGTGCGGGCAGTTCAACCGGATCCAAAAGGCCGTCCTATGAGAATATCGAGCCGGCGGTGATTGTCAGGGGCAGGGGATGCAGGGTATGGGACGCCGACGGCAACGAGTATATAGATTTCCGGAGCGGTATAGGGCCTGTGTCACTGGGGTATTCCAACCCTCGGGTAAACAGGGCCATTAAAAACCAGCTTAAGGACGGCATCGTCTTCGGGCACCCCAATCCTCTTGAAGGGGAGGTTGCCGGTATCCTCGTCCGGAACATCCCCTGCGCGGAGAAGGTAAGGTTCCTTAAGACAGGAGGAGAGGCGGTTGCCGCATGCATGAAGATCGCCCGGGCGGCCACAGGCAGGAACAGGATAGTTCAGTGCGGCTACAACGGCTGGCTCAACACCCTTTCAACGGGAGGATTCATGCCGGTGGGAATATCTTCCAGCCAGCCCCTTAAAGGTGTCCCTTCGCAGGTTGCTGCCCTTCACAGCACCCTGCCGTGGGGCCGGGCTGAAGAATGGGAAAAAATGTTTGCAGTCCATGGCAGCGAGATTGCGGCGGTGGTAATCGCTTCGGCTTACGATGAAATGTCCATGGGCAGGGAATTCCTTCCGGCGGTCAGGGATCTTACCAGGAAGTACGGTATACTGATGGTCATGGACGAGATCGTTACCGGTTTCAGGCTGGCGATTGGAGGGGCCCACGAGTATTTCGGCATCATGCCTGATATGGCTGTCTTCGGTAAGGGGCTGGCCAACGGCATGCCTGTGACCGTCTATGCGGGAAGGGCGGATCTCATCGACATGGCTCGAGAGATTGGCATCTCCTCCACCTTCGGAGGGGAGACTCTCTCTCTTGCCGCCGTTAAGGCTACCGTGGAATTTTACAGGGAACACGACGTTATAAATCGCCTTTGGAGAACGGGGAAAGTTTTCCAGGACGGGATAAACTCGCTCTTCAGTAAGCACGGTTTTGCCGCCGTGCTGAAAGGTTTCCCCGTCTGCCCCCGTTTCATTTTCAGGGAAAACGGAGACAGGGATGAGTTTTTCAAAAACTGCTACAGGCGCGGGGTATCTTTCTACAACGTCCCCTACGTTACCTACGCCCACGGGAGGAAGGATATCTCGGAAACCCTGAAAAGGGTGGAGATGGCTTTAAGAGACACGGCAGGCATTTGAAAGGATAAAGGCCGCCGGCCTCTTGTCAGGCCGCCACGTTGGTTGGCCCTTCGGCGTTCAGCGATGTCATTGGACCTCTGCCTTTCTCTTCCAGGAGATACCTGTCGGCGATGCCCCGGGAGAGCATCCAGACGGGAAGCCTGAGAAACTGCAGCGCGGCAAGGTAGACCTGCCTCTGGTCCAATCCCATGAAGGTGCCCCCGTGCTGTGACAGCCCGTTGTAAGCCAGTCCTCCCAGGAACCCTCCCACGGCGCCGCCTATTGCCTGCAGGTAAAACGACATCACGAATCCCTCAGCCTGGCAGTCCTCCGGGACCGCCTGTACCATGGCCCTGGTTTTTGCCAGTTCCAGCCCGCCTCCGAGGAACCCGTGTATGATGTAAAGGGAGAAAGCCCAGATGAAGAGAGCCTTCCCGCCCGAAGGAGCCAGGATCCAGAAAACGCTTAGAGCCGCCAGCGGGATCATGGTAAGCGAGATAACCCTCCTGCTGCCTCTCCTGTCCGACTCCTGCCCCCACCGGCCTATTCCGATGATGCTTCCCAGCGCGCTGACGGTTCCAAGCCAGACGATCTGGCTTGCAGGCATGTTGCAGCTCTTCAGGAAGACTACCCACAGGGGTACCGAGGCCGTTGATACGAGAGAATGACAGGAGCTGAAGATCCCGTATCTCTGGACAGGCTTCTTGCCAAGCACATGCATGATTCTTGAGAAAAGAGGTTTTTCCTCTTTTTGCAGGGGAGTCTCAACCATGCAGGCGAAGAAGTACGACCCTGCAAGGGTGACGGCGGCAGCAAGGATGAACATGGGCGTAAAACGGAATATGGTAGGATTCTTTCCGATGTAAAGGCCCAGCATTATGGGGAAGACCACGTCGACCGCCCGGAGCTTTATGCGCATGCGGGCAAGGAATACGCCGGTCTCTTTCTGCAGGATGCTGTCCTGCACCAGGGGCTGCCAGCTTGTATTTCCGCATGTCACAAAAAATCCTCTTATCGCGTAAAGAGCTATCGCCAGGATAACCATGTTGACGCCTCCCCTGTTTGACATGGCTATCATGATAAGTCCCAGCAGGGGAAAAAACGCGAGGAGTCTTCCCCATGCGCACAGGCGCGACCTTCCAAGGAAGGGAAGAATTTTCAGCCCCAGTATCTTCACAAAAGGAAAAGACTGGTTCAGGGTTGCCATAATTCCTATGTGCATGGGGGTGGCGCCCAGGGTAAGAAGGAAGAGGGAAGACACGTTTCCGGATATTGATATGGAGTTGTTGACGGAATTGGTGATGGACGCCTTTATGAGCTTGTCCTGGTTATTCCGGCGGTTGTTTTTACTCATCTCTCCGACACGCCTTGGAGATTTCATGAGAAAACACCTGGTCTTATTGATGCGGTATTTCAGGTTCATTTGGGAAAACGATATAAGGGCGCCCTTCGCGGCCGTTTTAACGTTGTGATTTATTCTATCACGGACCGATGCCTGTTGCAAGCTGCCGCGGGGCTCCCGCCCGGTCTCCTGCCGGAGTAAAAAGGCATGCCGTAAGGGGTTTGGGATGGTATAATAGGTTGGACGGGAGGTATGCACTTGGAAAGATATTACAGGTTTTCGAGGTATCTCAGGGAGAGGTTCGGCTGCAGTGTCAGCAAGATAACGGTTGATGCCGGTTTTTCATGCCCCAACCTTGACGGAACCCTCAGCCGGCAGGGTTGCATATTCTGCGATAACGCGGCTTTCAGCCCGGCTGTCAGGATGAAAGGCGTCCCTCTTGAAAAGCAGATTGAAACCGGTATATCCTATGGAGAAAAAAGGTATAACGCAAAGAAGTTTATAGTATATTTCCAGTCTAATTCCAACACTCACGGGTCACTGGAAAAAATGAAGGAAAGTTATGACTCTGTGAAAAAATTCGGCGGAAGGATAGCCGGCATTGCCATAGGTACGCGGCCTGACTGCATTGACAGGGAAAAACTCGGGCTGATAGAAAATTATACGGAAAATTACGAGGTATGGCTTGAATACGGTCTTCAATCTGTCCATGACAGGACTTTGAAACTTATAAACCGGAATCATACTTACGGAGATTTTTTGAAGGCGGTGAAACTTACCCGCGAAAAAAAAGGCGTGAAAATATGCGCTCACGTGATAATAGGGCTTCCGGGAGAAGACGCCGCGGACATGATGAAG
>JAKPNC010000079.1 GCA_029548585.1 bacterium
GGAACAAACGTGAGGTTCTTGCCGTCTTTCCCCAGGTCGGTTACCACACTCTTGCTGTCTTTCACGTCCTCAAACGTGTAATACCTCGCAACGGATGGATCCTTTTTCAACGCGTCCCTTCTTTTTAACCACTGGCTGTACCCTTCACTTTCGGCATACAGGTTTAAGGATACCAACATCAATACTGCAAATATAAATCCTGATACTTTTCGCATGGAAACCTCCCCTGTGTAGTATTCTGTAGCCGCAGGCTTTCTTGTGCCGGGTATTTCCGGTGGTAAGCCTGCGTCCTCATTCCAACGCACCCATAAAGGGTGTATCTTCCGGTATTTATGCCGGGCATCTCCAGTCTAAATGGCCGGCGTTTGTGTTGATATTATTTTTCAAACTTTATAAAGCCTGCATTCTCTACACGCCAGATGGAACTACCAGTCGCCACCCATGCAAACCACCCTGCCTTCTTATATGTTCCTATGTTGAAAGCCAGCTGTTCCACATCGGTGGGATTTATCCCTATGGAGGCGAAAGGTATCCTGACCTCGGATGTCCATACTTTGTTCTCGTCGTCGAGAACAACCCTTTTATACTCTATCTCCTTTTCGACTTCCCTGACGCTTTTATAAGGCATACTGAAAAGATTATTCACCGTAAACTCGCCGTTATAATTGAAAGTCATCGAATATATCGGTCCGGTTACCATGTCGTCTGACCACCATTCCTTGCTAAGCGGCCCGTGTTGACTTTCAGTGGCAATTTCAAAAGCCGGCATATGCTGCTTTATACGCGGAAGCATGCCTTCCTTAAACGGGTCGTGGTCGTGTTTCATAGCCACATAAAGGTTGTCTTTGTCATAAATCAGCCATGCATAACTTTTCGCACCCTCTCTCTTCTCTCCCGTGTAGAACTGCTCTATCACCATGGCCTTCTTCATGTCCAGCCCCCCCCATTCGTCCTTCTCCAGCCTGCCGTCTATCGTGACGGGTTTCTTCCTCAAGGGGATTGTGTAATACAAAGGGGCGCTTACCCTTTTGACAGGTGCCAGCACGGTCTTTGAAATCTCATCTATGGATTTCCAGTTAGGATTATAGTATTTTCCTATATCTTCTTTTGTCCTGTGTATGGGCCAGCTTGCGCGAAGCGGGCTTTTGTATACGCCTATGCCTTCCATGGTCAAGGGTTCGCAGCCGGTCAACCCGTATACGGGAGAACCCGCCCTGAGCCTGAAATCCGCATTTTTTCTATCCATGAACAGAGGGTCGTCCCCGTCCCAGTTGTTCCTTATGATGTTGTCGTTCTTGATGCCGGCGACGATGGACAGAAAGGGGCCGCCGGTATTGATATTGCGCTCTATGACGTTGTTCATTGCCCACCCCACGGGTTTTTCCCTGCATAACATATCTATTAACTGGGGATACCTGTAACTCCACGGGGGCTGTTTATAATTCACTCTTTTAAGGTATCTCAAAGCTAGCTCCGATATTATGTCTTCAATAGGTGTTCCGTCCGGATTATTGAACAGTCCCGACCTGTCTCCCTGCTCGATACTCCTGATTTCGGCATCCACGAAGACATTGTTTTCCATACGGTTCTCAGGCTGAGGGTTGGATATGCCGTTGGGAAACTTGTAAAAGAAGTTCTTCTCTATGACAATCCCTCCGTTTATGGCATCTATATGTATGGCATTCAATCCATGTGTCAGGTTGGGCGAAGAATGATAGCTGAGATGGTGGAAATAATTGTTCCTTATAACCGTACCCCTGCTCATGAGATACCATGGTTCCCCGTAAATATAAATGGATCCGAGCTCTCTTCCTTCATGGACTACGTCGTGCAGTTCGTTGTACTCTATCACATGGTCGTTGGCGTTGAAATATATCCCTTGCATGGGGGCGTCGTGTATAACGTTGTGCGTCACTATCTGGCCTACCCCGTCTATTCTCACACCCTGTCGGTAGCCTCCGTCAAACCTGTTGAAACGGTGTATATGGTTATTTTTCACAAGATGCCTTGCCGGAATAATTTCTTTTCTGTAAGGAACCATCGCACTACTGTTCCTCTCGAAATCGAGAGAGATCCCTCCTTCTCCCGTATCGTATATGTCGCAGCCGACAACACCATGTTCGAAACCGCCTTTTATGTTAACTGCCCACTCTCCGGTGTTTTTTATAACGCTTGCCACAATAAGGTTGTTCCGTCCTTTTTTTATATCCACGCCGTGGTTGCGGGTAGCCTCAAAAGTAATATCGGAAAATACTATATATGACGCTTCATTCATAGATACCAGCGGGGTATTAAGCAGGGATACGATAACCTCGTTGCCTTCAATCTTATCGGGAGGATAAAAGTAGAGTTTACCCGTTTCCCTGTCAAGATACCATTCTCCAGCAACATCCAGCTCACACAAAAGGTTGTACGCATAGTATGGTACATCTTTACCTACGGGTTGTTGTTTTGAAACAAGAGATATCGTCTTCTCTCGGGTATCTATGGATGCTATTTGTATGTGCGCCTTTGAAAATACAAAATACCAGAAACCAACCAACCAT
>JAKPNC010000095.1 GCA_029548585.1 bacterium
GTGATCCCCGAGATAGGCAGGGAATTTGGAAAGGTCTTCGGAAGGGAGTACGGTTTCTTCGAGGAGTACAGGCTGGACGATGCGGACGTGGCGATAGTGGTCATGGGCTCGACGGCCGGTACGGCAAAGGAGGTAGTTGACAGGCTGAGGAAGCAAGGGAAGAAAGCGGGCCTCCTGAAGATCAGGGTGTTCAGGCCCTTCCCGTCGGAAATGATTTCACGCGCTCTGTCGGGGATAAAAGCTCTGGGCATAATGGACAGGGCGGAGGGAATGAGCGGGGTATCCGGACCTCTCTATCCCGAGATATGCGCGTCTCTTTACGATTCAGGCGCCCGGCCCCTGGTTTCAGATTACATATACGGACTCGGAGGGCGGGACGTTGCCCTGGAAGACATAGAATATATATACAGCGAGCTTTTCAGGATGGCAGAAAAGGGAAAGAAGGAATATACCCTCAAGTACATAGGGGTCAGGGAGTAAGTCAAGGCCCGTCAATCCGCGGGGTTCGCAGGCAGGAATAAAGAGGAGGAATAACAATGCCGAGTTTAAAACAGCTTGTCAAGAGAGAAGAAAGGTTTGTTTCCGGCCACAGGTTGTGCGCCGGATGCGGAGAGGGCATAGTGGCAAGGATGGTGACCCTTGCCATAGAAAAACCATTCATAGCGTGTAACGCTACCGGGTGCATGGAAGTGGCAAGCACCATATTCCCTTACTCAGCATGGAACGTGCCGTGGGTACATACCGCGTTTGAAAATGCCGCGGCGACCCTCAGCGGGGTCGAGGCCGCTTACCGTTCTCTCAGGAGGCAGGGAAAGATAGATAAGGATATCCTCTTTCTCGCTTTCGGGGGAGACGGCGGTACTTACGACATAGGTCTCCAGTCCCTTTCCGGCGCCGCAGAGAGGGGCCATAAGATTCTTTACGTCTGCTGCAACAACCAGGCGTACATGAATACGGGAATCCAGCGTTCCTCGGCGACGCCCAGGGCTGCGAGCACGAGCACTTCTCCCTCGGGGAAGGTTTTGCAGGGCAAGATCCAGTTCCCGAAGGACCTGGCATCCATAATGGTTGCGCACAATATCCCTTACGTTGCGACATCCATTCCGGGCAAGTGGAACGATCTGACCGGAAAGGTGGAAAAGGCCGTTTCTTACGACGGGTTCACCTTCATTGACGTTCTGACTCCCTGCAGGCTGGGCTGGCCCCACGAGCCTTCCCTGACCATGGAGATATCGAGGCTTGCCGCCGATACCTGCATATGGCCGCTCTACGAGGTGGTGGAAGGCAGGTATAAAATAAGCTACAAGCCGAGAGAAAAGAAACCCGTGGCCGAGTGGTTCAAGCTCCAGAGAAGGTTTGACCACCTGCTTAAGCCTGCCAACGAAGGTCTTCTTGCCGAGATACAGGCGGATGTCGACAGGCGGTGGGAGCTCCTGCTTAAGAAAAGCGAAGGATAAGAAGAGACTAATTCCATTATCCGGCAGGATTGACGCCTGGGAAGGTTCCCTTCTTTTTGACACCCCGGGATGTATTTACTCCGTGTCCCGCCTTGAGATTATTAATCATGTTCATGACAGGGCAGGGGATGCATGGGAAAAGAAGGGGTTAAACCGATTCCCGCTTTTTTGTGATAAAGGCCCGTAAATATGAGGTTTTTCAATAATTCCGCACTATATTTGATTATCAACAAATCCTGCATTTTCGTTAAACTGGCAGACTAAGGCTTCCTTTTTGCCGTTTATCAGGCCCAATTTATGTGATATAATATTCTGGTTTATTACCGTCACATTTGAAAGAAGGAGAAAAACAATGAAAAGATTCGAGAAAGAAAGGCTCACGGAACAGGATATAGCCAGGCTTACGGAACTCAGCAGGCTGTGCAAAGGGGACATCCTCACGATGACCAGCCTTGCCAACTCGGGTCATCCCGGAGGATCCCTGTCATCCCTGGACATATTCCTTACGGTTTTTTCCTACGCGGATATCTCTCCCGACAGGGTTGACGACCCGTGCAGGGATAAGATCGTTGTCAGCCACGGCCACACTTCGCCCGGCGTTTACGCGGCTATGGGCAGGCTTGGCTTTTTTGATATTGACATGGCAGTCTCCACGTTCAGGCTTTCGGGAAGCATTTTCGAAGGCCACGTGGTAAGGAAGGTTCCCGGAGTCGAGTGGGGCACCGGCAACCTGGGACAGGGACTCTCCGCCGGGTGCGGACTCGCCCTTGGAGACAGGATACACAACCGTGATACTTACACATTCGTCCTTATGAGCGACGGGGAGCACACAAAGGGACAGATAGCCGAGGCAAGGAGGTTTGCAAGCAAGTATGGCATGAATAACATCACTGTCATTGTCGACTACAACAGGATACAGATAAGCGGGAAGACCGACGATATAATGCCCTGCCGTATATGTTCCAACTATGATGCCGACGGATGGGAGACCATGGAGGTAGACGGCCACGATTTTGCACAGCTATATTCAGCCATAAGGCAGTCTGTCAATACCCCAAAGCCGGTTTGCATCATAGCCAACACCGTCCTGGGCAAGGGCGTATCCTTCATGGAAGACCAGTACAAGTACCACGGGAAGACTCTCGACGGAGAGTCCTACGCGAAGGCGATGGGCGAATTGAAGCTCGAACCCGTCCTTGAAAAGTACAAGGCCATGAGGGAAAAGAAGTGGAATTACCCCGAGAGGGTTTTCTGTTTCAATCCCAGACTTTCGGAGGGAGTTCCCGTTGTCTACGGGAAAGACGAAAAGACCGACAACAGGAGCGCTTATGGAAAAGCCCTGCTTGAAGTCGCAAAGGCCAACTCCTCCAACAAGGAGTATCCCATCGTGGTCTTTGACTGCGATCTTGCAACCTCTGTCAAGACAGACCTTTTCGCAAAGGAGTTTCCCGGGAGGTTCTTCCAGGTAGGGGTACAGGAGCATAATGCCGCGACGATGGCCGGGGTAGTCTCAACCGATAATGTTGTCAGCTTCTTCTCCGATTTCGGGGTCTTCGGGGTTGATGAAACGTTTAACCAGGCAAGGCTCAATGACCAGAATTATACCAACCTCAAGCTTGTCTGCACCCACATAGGTCTTGATGTGGGCGAAGACGGAAAAACCCACCAGTGCATAGATTACATAGGCACACTCAGGAACCTTTTCGGCTTCAGGATAGTCATTCCTGCTGACCCGAACCAGACCGACAGGGTGATAAGGCACGTGGCCTGCCAGCCGGGCAACTGGTTTGTGGGGATGGGCCGTTCCAAGGTTCCTGTCATCACGGCGGCTGACGGGTCGGTCTTTTTCGGCGAAAATTACAGGTTTGAGTACGGCAAGGCGGATATTCTCAGGGAAGGCGCGGAAGGTTATCTCGTGGCCATGGGCAGCACCGTGCCCAGGGCCATGAAGGCGTCCGAACAGCTGGCCTCAAAAGGCATCAGGATAGGGGTCATAAATATGAGCTCCCCCCTTGTTGCCGACGGAGAAATCCTTGAGAAGGCTCTCCGGACAGGACTCATCGTCACCATGGAGGACCACCACGTGGATACAGGCATGGGGGCGACCATAGGAATGTACCTGCTGGAGAAGAAGTACGGCGGCATCTTCCGCAGACTGGGAGTTACGGGGTACGGCAGTTCCGGGGAACCCGACTACCTGTTCAGGAAGGAAGGGATGGATCCCCAGTCTGTTGCCGCAAGGATAACAGGACTGCTCGGCAGGTAAAAAAGATCTCAAGGGCGGGGCAGGCCTTTGAGACGATTCCTGAATCCCGGATACAAAAAAAACGTTGGAAGGAACGGAATGGATACTGGAATAAAGCCTTCGGAAAGGCTCATAGTGGCGCTTGATTCCCCCGATAGCGGAGAATCCTGGGAATTGGTGGAAAAGCTTGACGGGATTGTAACCTTTTTCAAGGTGGGGATCATACTGCATACATCTGCCGGTCCGGATTTTGTCCGACGCCTTCTTGGAAGGGGAAAGAAGGTTTTTCTCGATCTGAAGTTTTTCGATATAAAGGATACCGTCCGCGAAGCCGTGAGGCAGGCCTGCCTGTCGGGAGTCCACCTGCTGACGGTCCATGCCAACAGCGAGGTCATGAAGGGGGCCGCAGAGGCAAAGGGCGGGGGCCCGGCCAGGATCCTTGCCGTTACCCTTCTTACAAACCTC
>JAKPNC010000118.1 GCA_029548585.1 bacterium
CTTTCCGACATGTACGAGATACCCTGCCTGGCAGTACTGGCAGACTTTGTCCCCCTTACGGGCGAAAACAGAATATTCGTTAAAGAGGGCCTGAAAAAACTCCCTTTCACGTCCGTGGAGGGGCTCCGCCGCATACTTGAATTTTACTCCCTCACTCCTCCTTTTTCCACCAGGGACATAACTATGAAACTGAATCCCAAGCTGAATTCCCCCGGAAGATACGGGAAGCCCGAAATGGTACTGGAACTTTTTTTTGAAAACGACGAGAACCTGATAAGCCAGGTCATATCCGGGATAGATGCGATTGACAGGGAGAGATACAGGTCAATATCGAAAATCATAGAAAAGATCGAATCCTCGTCCGGCCTGGAGAATGGTTTTGTATTCTCCGGAGAAAATTGCCGTGGACTAAGCGGCATAATAGCCTCAAGGCTTTCCGGGAAATATAACAGGCCTTTCATGGTATGCTACGAAAAGAATAACATCATAAGAGGTTCAATAAGGGCCCCCGAAGGCTACATGATACACGGGGTCAGGTCTGAAATGGAAAAATATGTGGATGAGATCGGGGGCCACAGCCACGCTGTAGGTTTCAAGTGTTCCAGCACGCACATTGACAGGCTCAGGGCAGCCCTTGATTCGGTTGAGTCCCGGGAGGAAGAAACGTTGGGTTACGACTGCGAGCTGGACATAGAAGAGCTTAATCCTTCTCTCATAGGGGATATATACCGGTTCATGGAACCTTTCGGCAAAGGAAATCCGCATCCCGTATTCCTGTGCAGGGACGTCCAGTTGAAAAAAATAAGGGCCGGTGGCGATCTTCAGAAAAGATGCTGGGCAAAAAAGAAGAATTCCCTCTTTGAAGCCCTGCTCCCATCCCGGATGGAAACCTGCTTCGGCTCCGAAAGCGCCAACATACTCTATACGCCCTTCATAAGGGAATCCGACGGACTATACAGGATCTTTCTCAGGATTGCAGGAGCAGCGGATCATTGAACCTCTTCTGCTGATTTAACGGCTACCGGCTTTTTGATTTTTCCAGTCTTCATGCAGGAAGTGCATATATTGATCCTCTTCCTTTCGCCCTTGATCTCGGCAAGCATAGTCTGGATGTTGGGCTTCCACGTTCTCCTGGTTTTCTTGTTTGAATGGCTTACCTTGTTCCCGGAGCTTACCTGTTTTCCGCAAATCTCACATACCTTTCCCATTTATGTTCCTCCTGTCCTTCCTTATTCAAAAGGCTTTAAATCTGAACGGCTTCCCTGCCTCAGGACGCACGAATTTATATTTTACCTTCTTTTTTCAGCATCTTAATGACATTCTCCGCATACTTGTTGCCAGGATCGATGTCAATAACCTTTTTGATGTATCCGAGCCCCTTTTTCACATCGTTGCTGTATATGAAATATATCGATGCCGTGCTACAGAGAACGTCCACGTCGTAAGGGTTCAGCTTTTCCTCTATACCGTAATGATAAAGGGCCTTTTCAGGCTGACCCATCATGAGATAGACAGTCCCGAGGTTCGAATTCAGTTTTGCAAAGTTCGGAAATATCTTCCTGTGTATCTCCAGGTACGTTCTCCTGGATTCTTCCAGCATGCCAGCTTCCCCGTATGCATAGGCAAGCTTGTACCTCGAGATATAATTATAAGGATTTATGGAAGAAACCATGAGGTAGTTGTCAATGGCTCCCTTCACGTCACCGGATTCCCTGGCCCATATACCCCTCTTGAGATAAACCTCAGGCAGAATCCTGTAAAAAGAGGTAAAGACGGCCATTGCCAGCGAAACAATCAATATAGTATACCACAGGATCCTTGAGAAATCAAAACCGGTCTCCCTGTTTATTCTTTTGCCGGCCGATATGCCCAGCAGGAACCAGAAGTACATGGAGGTTGAAGGGTTGCGCATGTTGGTGGAAAAAATGTTATCCGCCAAAACGGCCACCAGGCTCCCGACAACTCCCATGAAAAGAATATCCCCGGCAGAATCCCTGCGCAGCTTCCTTGCAAGAAAAAATATTGCAGATCCGGCAACGGCAATGAAAAGAAGCAGTCCAACAATCCCTGTCTCAGAACAAATGTGCAGGTACTCATTGTGGGCATGGGTCGTGGTCGGAGTTGATTCCGGGTGAAGAAAATATTCCTTGATCCTGAAATACGGGTAGAAGAAAACGAAATTCCCCAGCCCCCAGCCTGCAAGGGGGTTCTTTTTTATCATCTCCACGGTACCCTTCCACAAGAATATCCTCACGTTGGTAAGGAACCATTGACGTATCGTGGGCAGCATCAGGGCCACAGCGAGAAAGAGAACTGCGTAACCGCCCCATTTCCTCAGCGGATTAC
The DNA here is from genome assembly GCA_029548585.1 of bacterium. Lineage (GTDB taxonomy): Bacteria > Ratteibacteria > UBA8468 > B48-G9 > JAFGKM01 > JALNXB01. The sequence goes on from JAKPNC010000118.1 coordinate 2,347, forward strand.
TTTTGTCGGTTGAAAGACACATGACCGTTGAAATTCCGAAAAATGTTGAAAAGATAGCCGCCCTCGACTTTACCAGCAAAAGGGCGAAGAAACCCGCTGCAAGGAATGCACACAAGGCTTTCTTCTCATTTTTTTCAAAGTCGGGGCTGAGTGCAGCGGCAAATGAAATGATGAGGGGCATCATTAAGTGGCCGGCAAAAAAATTGGGATTCCCGAACATGGAAACAGGATATCTCAGGTTCCCGAAGTACTGGAATATGGCTATCAGGGATGCTATGAAGCCTGAAGAGGCCCAGAAATAGATCCATCTCTTCTCCATCCTGACGTTCATCGCACAGGCAAAAATCATGAAATAAAGGATATATTCTTCCAGCTGCCTGGCAGCCCCGTGCTTGAAGGGAGCCTTTAGAGCAGTAAAAAGGATCCATGCAGAGAATAGAAGAAAAGGAATGAATGTGTTCCTGTTAAAGCCGAAGGATTTCCTGCCCATTATATATGACGCCGACAGGAGGATGCAGAAAAGAAAGCCTGTGAGATTCTTTACTATAACGTAGTCATATGCCGGAGGATACTTTACCAGGGGTCCGATAAAGAGTAAAAGGAAACCTGCCACCAGGCAATATATCCTGCTATCTTCACGTGAAAGATCAAGTAGTTTCATTTTTAGAGCCGCCTTTTCCCGGCCTGACCGGGTTAACGGGTTTCGTTTCAAAAGGAAGAAGAATTAAATTTGACATATATTGATATATATTGTAACATTCGGGCATGGGAATATCAAGCATAGAGAGGAAGAAGACTATAAGGGAAGAAATCGAGCGTAACGGCAGCCTTTCGGTTTCAAAGGCTGTGAAAATACTGAAGGTTTCGGAAGTAACTGTCAGAAAATACTTCCATGAGCTCGAAAGAGAAAATTTCCTTCTGAGAACCTACGGGGGAGCAGTGGCAAGAGAGACTCCCTTTTCTGAAAAATTCTTTTTCGGAGTCAAGGCCAGGGAGAATATAAAAGAGAAGCAGGCGATAGCCAGGAAAGCGTACGGCCTTATCAGGGAGAATGAAACTATATTTCTCGACACAGGCACAACCGTCTTTGAACTCAGCAAGCTCATAAAGTCAGGTGACATGAAGGTTGTCGTTGCAACAAACTCCCTCTCGGTTATATCGGAGCTTTCACAGAACAGGCATATAAAAGTTTTCGTGTTAGGCGGATTTTTAAGGCACGAGCTCATGGATTTCTCGGGAACATTCATAAAAGATGAGATCAGCCATCTCAGTTTCACACAGGCGTTTCTCGGGGTTGACGGCATATCAGCAAAGTCAGGCATTACAACAACGGATTCCATAACGGCAAGGATCGAGGAAGAAATCATGGACAAGTCCCTGTCCATAAACATACTGGCTGATTTTTCGAAGATAGGCAGGATATCCCTTATTCCTTACGGCAAGCTTGAAAACAGGAAGGTAAGCAAAACCCTTGTAACAGATTCTCATGCGGATAAGAACGAGGTTTCAGAAATAGGCAGGAAGCTTGGAATAAAAATCATTCAAACCGGAGAATTGTGATTAATCAGGCATTCTGACACGCAATAAGACTCAATGCCGCCGGTGATGATCTCCTCTTGATAATCCGTGTATTCCCGAAAGTTGATAATTCACATAATCCTGGACACTCTTCATGGATGAATTCTTCCGGCGGAGAGTGACACGGATTGCAGGCACACATCTCTGAGAGTTTTTGACTTTTAACACAGGAGGCAGAATATGGAAAAACCCAGGATAGGGCTTCTCGGACTTACCCTCGAATTGTACAAGAAGAAAGCTCCTTCAATGATACCGGAACTCGAAACATTTTCCGGCGAACTGAGGGAGATACTCTCAGGATTTGCCGAGGTAGTACACTTCCCGGTCGCATATAACAGGCAAACCGTTTCAAGGGCATTTTCTCTCTTTTCGGAGTCGGGAGTTGACGGTATCGTGCTGGTTCTCCTTTCATATTCACCCAGCCTTGTAATACTTCCGTCCCTGAAGAAGAGCGATATACCCGTGCTGATATTCAACACCCAGAAACTGGAAGAGATAGGGGACTCTTTTTCTCCCAAAGATTCCTCATCTAACCACGGTATGCACGGAGTCCAGGATCTCGCAAGCGTGCTGCTAAGAGAAAATGTCAGGTTTTCCCTTGTCACAGGCCACTGCAAAAACCCTGAAACCCTTCAAAAGGTATCCGACTGGTGCATGGCGGCAAAAGCCGCATCCAGCCTGGCCGGGGCGAAGATTGGCCGCATGGGAGGTCTTTTCAGGGATATGGGGGATTTTGCCATGGAACCGGAGGTGCTTCAGAAAGCGACGGGCACAGGGGCCGTCGACATAAAGGATAAGGAACTCGCAGCCTTCAAGGATTTTCCGTCTCCTTCCGGCAAGGAGATAAAAGATGTCCTCGATTTCAAGGTAAAGTGGTCAACGGACGTTGACGAGCCCGCTTTATCCGATTCAATGAAGGCCTTCTTCTTCATGAAAAAATTGCAGGCGGAGAAGGATTTGTCGGGATGGGCGGTGAATTTCGAGGGAATGGGCTCTTTTATGCCCATGCCTTTTCTCGGAATATCATGCCTTCTCAGGGAAGGGATTGGATACGGCGGGGAAGGAGACATATTTTCAGCCACGGCCGTTCTTCTTGCCCAGATCCTCTCAGGGGGAAATGCAACCTTTACCGAGATGTTCACGACCGACTACAGGAATTCAAGGATATACATGACCCACATGGGCGAATCAAACATCGGCCTCAGAAGGAAGGATGCGCCCGTAAAGATGTTTTTGAACAAAATGGCCCTCGGAAACGGAATTCCAACAGTAGTGCCTTCATTTTCCGCAAAGCCCGGCAAGTATACTCTTCTAAACCTCGCAGGCACTCCAAACGACAGCCTCAGGATGATTATTTCCAGGGTCGAAGTCCTGGATGTGAAACCTTTCAGAGATATGAAAACTCCCCATTTCCTCCTTTCTCCGGAAAAGAAGGTTGAAACCTTCCTTACCGACTACAGCCTTCACGGAGGCACGCACCACATAGCGCTGGCATCGGGCGACATAAGTGGAAGCCTCAGGTTCTTCGGCTTCATGAAAGGTCTCGAAACATCGGAGGTATAAGACAAAAATGGTACGGAATTATGCACTTGACAAAGCATGAATATTTAAGGTATAATATAGGTGGAAGATAAAAAAGGAGAGCAGAACAATGAAATATATTCCACCTAAATTTAAAAGATTAAACGAGATGGCAAGTATTGATGTCGGACGCTTGACAGAAGACGACGCAAGGGCTATACTTGAGAAAATCCGTTGGACAGAAGGAATCATTTGCCCACATTGTGGGAGCAATTATATAACCAGAATAAAGTCAAAGTCAGAGAAAATTCGGGATGGTCTTATTCAGTGCAATGAATGCCGGAAACAGTTTACCGTTACCGTGGGGACTATAATGCAAGGCTCACATATTACGCTTAGGCAGTGGGTTCAGGCTTTCTACTCTATCTGTTCGCATAAGAAAGGAATATCGGCACTTCAATTACAGAGAAATCTTGGACTTCATTCCTATCGTTCAGCGTGGTATCTTGCTCACCGCATAAGATATGCCATGAAGAAGGAACCTTTACGGAGTGCATTAAAGGGAATAGTTGAGGTTGACGAAACATATATCGGTGGCAAGCCGAAAAGAGATGGGGAGGAAAAGCCGAAACGGGGCAGAGGAACAAAGAAGATTCCAGTAATGGCATTGGTAGAAAGAGAAGGGAATGCAGTTTCACATCCGATTGTAAAGGTTAATGCTACTACGTTAAAATCTGCTATAAGAGAAATGGTGCATAAAGACTCTACGATAATGACAGATGAATGGAAGTCTTATATCGGAATCGGTAAAGATTTCACCGGTGGACATAAAATAGTGAATCACGGAAAAGGCGAGTATGTAAACGGTGATGCTTCAACCAATAATGCAGAGTCATATTTTGCATTGCTAAAGCGTGGAGTTCACGGAACATTTCACCACATATCAAAACAACACCTTCCAAAATACTGTAATGAATTTTCATTCAGGTGGAATTTTAGAAAAACTACTGATGGCGAAAGAACCGTGCAGGCAATAAAAGGAATTGAGGGCAAGAGATTGATGTATGAAAACTTGAGGTAAAGGGGGAATGAATAGAATGCAAAAATTCACAAAAAAGCACAGACGGAACAGAGATTCGGAGTTCCAGTCCTACACCTATATAAAAAATGAACTGAAAAATTTGGGATGGAACACCAACAATCCAAATAGAGACAGGAATGGACAATTATATACACAACAAGAATGTCTCTTGAATTCAGAAATAAAACCAAAATTAGGACGATTGTCCCCAGAATACATTATTAAAATTGACGAAGGAACTTTTTGGGTTATAGAAGCAAAACCAACAATAGAAGAAATGGGACAGGCTTACAAAGAAGCTGCGGGATATGCAATTTTGATTAATAATCATAAATTGATAAAAGCAATGATAGTATCTGGTGTGGCAGGAAATGATATTGATAGGTATGTTGTAAAAAGTGGTTTTTGGAATAAAAAATACAAGAAATTTGATATTATAACTTGCCACAACAAAGAAATTTCAAGTTTGCTTTCTCCTGAATTTGCTAAAACTTTATTAAAACAGAATTCGGCAATCTTAAAAGACTTTGAAATAGACAATGAAAAGTTATTAAAAACTGCCGAAGAAATAAACAGGGTTTTACACAATGGTTCGGTTAGAAAGGATAAA
>JAKPNC010000142.1 GCA_029548585.1 bacterium
CCACCTACAAGACGGAAACCGACCAGGATTCACTCCTTCTCCTCTGGGATCTGTTCAGGGATCCCTTGTTTAAGGAAATGGCCCTGGCGATAGGCCAAAGCAACTGGAACAAGGCATCCATACTTCCTCCGGTTAAGGGACAGAACAGGGCAACAGGTTTCACATATTACTTCCTGTGGGAAGAGACCGGGGATCCTTCCATCATTTCCGGCTTTGATTACGCCAAAAGAAGACTCGTGGCAGACAGGCTCGCAGACCTCTCCACAAAAGATGTCAAAATGACATGCACCTCCCAGATTCCAAGGTTTTTCAAGGGCATTCCCCTGGCAATTGATATCCTTGAACGTGCCCAATCCGAAAATAAACCGGCTTCTTCGTGGATCGCGTTCAAGGTTGAAAAGGGGCCGGCAAGGATATTCCTTGTCAAGCCCGGTGAAAAGGTAATGGGACACAACCTTCCCGTAAGCGGGACAGAGACCCCCATGAAGATTCTCATAAGGAAAGAGGGAAGCGCATCGGTGGAACACCTTGATCCGAGGATGGAGGATAAGACCCCCAAGCCTGCCGCTGCGGGAGGAAAGGTCATCCTCAAACCCCACGTAGTCCTGGGGAAGCATGTATGGGCCGGGCACGACCTGAACACGGTAACGGAAAGGAGCAACGGGGTGACAATAGTCAATATCCCCAAGGATGCCCCGGGAGGAACCTACGAACTTGTTATAAACGAAGGAGGGGATTATTCCGTCTTCCCGGACTCTTACTCACCCATGGCCCTTTACGCTCCTGAAGGATGGATACCTCCGCGAATGATTCCTCCCGTGCCTGTCTATTTCAGCGCCGGCAAAAACGGCGAAAAAGGAAGGATCTTCTTTGAAAAGGGGGCAAAACTCTATATGCCCGGCATGAAACCTTTCAGGGACGGAGAAACCGTTACGGGATGGACAGAGATCCCGGGAGATAATGGGGGAGTGTGGAGCTTTGAAAGCGTCGAACCCGGCCTGGTTAAAACAGAGAACCTTCCAGGGTTCTTCTCCATGGGAGACCCGGCGCTCTATACGGGGGAAAACAAATAGGACCCAGGGGTTCTCCATGGCTGGATACTTTTCCGCTAAGCCCATGAATGAAATCCGTCGGGCAGCCTTTTAGGCCTGAAATTGCTGCCTATGCAGACAACCACGATCCGCGCTTCTATAAGCAGGTCGTCTCCCCTCGTTACATCCTGCCTGAAATGTATGCTTGAAGCGGTAACTTTTTCAATACCGGCTGACACGACTACCTCGTCGCCGTAAAGGGCAGGTTTCCTGTAATCCACATCTATATGCGCAACAACGAAAAGGGTCCCTTCCTTCGCCAGGATTTTCATTTGAATGTTCCTGGATAGAAAGAACTCTGTCCTGGCGTCTTCAAGGAATTCGAGGTACCTCCCATAATAAACAACGCCTCCTGCGTCGGTATCGTGGTAATAGACCTTCTTTCGTATAGAGAATTTTCCTTCTTCCATTATCGCCTCCATGGGATTAAAATCAGAACTTTTTTCAGCCTCTCCATGCAAGAGCAAGCATAATCCTCCTGTGGAAAATTATACCATACCTTTATTTGAACCTTTGATCTTCCCAAAAGCGTGCAGTATAATAAAGGCGGCTACCAGCCCGGATCTTCCAGCCGGCCTGCCAGCGACAGGCGGCAAAGCCTTACCTCTGACTCTTCATTTATATCAGATCGATGCAGCAGGTAAGGCTTTTTATTTCACAAGGAGTACAACATTGCCTTTGGCATGGGTGACGGAAACATTCCATTGAACGCGGGAAGTAAACAAAAAGGTATTTCAAAACCCTGCCAGGCTTCTGCAACCGGCAATGTAAATGATAATCATAAAGACAAGCGGGATGGTCAAAATAGACATCAGGTAAGAGGCAAAACATATCCTTGCGTATTCACTCGTGTCTTTTCCCACGGCTTCGGGAAAAATAATGATGTTAAGCCCTACAGGCATCGCTGAGATGATAACCGGAATCATAAGAGATTCATTTCTCATTCCGACCATCCATAAAACCAGTCCGACGAAAAAAGGGATAACCAGCAGCCGCAAGAAGGATATGATGTAAGACTGGATAGACACGAAAAGCCTGCCAAGGGGATATGCTGCAAGAACAAAACCCGTAAGCAACATCGCTACAGGCCCCATGCACGAAGAAAGCATCGAAACACCTTCATAAACTGGCTTAGGCACGGGAAACTGGGTTATTCCGAGAAGGATACCAATTGCGAGCCCTCCGAGAACAGGAGAAAAAACAGTTCTCAACCTTCCTGGGAAAA
>JAKPNC010000148.1 GCA_029548585.1 bacterium
GAAGATAAAGCTTTATCAGGTCAAACCCGCCTGCCGTTTTAAAAAGCAGGAATACCTTGTTGAGGGGAAGACCCCGCTTAAAGACGGGGTTGTTGTCTCCTGCAAATGGCTGGACATAGTCGAGTATTACGATATAATCAATATCGGGTCACTGCTTGCCGATATCATAGCCCATCCCGGAGAGGAGAGAGCTTTCGACGCCGGCCACCTTGACGGGATTGTCAGCAATGACATAACCTACAGGTTTTTTCCCGACGGTTCCAACGTTATTTATTACAGGTCGAAGGCCCTGCAGGATTTCAGGCTCGGCTACATGGGATTCATACAGTCTTCAAAGCTCATACAGGGAAATTACCAAACCCATGAATATTACATACCCAAGACCCTGCCCTTTGTCCAGGACGGGATCAACTACGATTTTGCCGGGATCCAGGATTTTACTTCAAAACAACCGGCCCTCGGATTCAACGCGAAATCAAAGAACATAACTGATCCGGGGAACCTCCCCGAGAGGTTCATCCAGTTTCTCGGCAGAAAGAACGGGGACGCAATTACAAGGGAAGTTGGATATGCCCTTGGCTACTCCCTGCTTCACGGGATAACCGTTCCATCAATAAGGGCCGCCAATACCAGCAATGCCATAACCGTTTATACCACAAGGAAATCCTATCCCAACGCCATAAACTCGAAGATGGGTCCCATTATCCCTGCAGGCACACAGTTTTACTGCGTAGCTTACAGGCAGTATTTCAATCCAGCCCAGGCCGGGAATGCCACCTGCCTTTACTGGAACAGGCAGGAAGAAGATACCGTTGTATACGCCGATTACCACAAATCGGTTGAGAACGATAAAATAAGATTGCCTGAGGAACTGGCCGGCAGGAAGTTCGAAGTGGTAGAGAAAAGCGGCTCAGTGGTACTCAATACCCAGGGTACGGTTCCAGCCGAAGGGATATCCGTCACCGTCAGTGACGGTTACGGGTATATTGTGCTGAAGGTCCGTTGAAGGATTCAACGTCTTCGCAAACTTGTGCGCCTAGCCTGCCGCTTTGAGTTTATACGGCGTTTTCAAAGTCATTAAGGCGTAGTTGGATGTGCCTGGCAACAGTGTTTCGCCGTTTGAAATGGAGCGTTTTTTTGCCAAGGGCTTTTCCGTGCGAGCTCATATTTTTTAAAATTTGGAGGAAGAAATGAAAATTGCGCCCCTCGTGGATATATTTTTCAAGGAGAAGCCGTGGGAAGACAGGGTAAAAGAAATATCGGGATGCGGCTTTTCTTACATTGAAACCTGGCAGGGTAAAGATGCTTCCATTCTCAAAAGGCTGGCTGAATCAGGAAAGGACTGCGGCGTGAAGCTTGTAAGCATTGTTATAAACTTCGCAACCGACAGCGAGGTCGCACCCATATCAGCCGGGAACCGCTCACGCTTCCTCGACCAGGTGGACCGTTACTCTGACAACGCCCTTTCTGCAGGCTGTCCGCAGGGAATCATAACGGCTGGCCAATCGATTCCCGGCCTCGATTACCAGCAGCAGAGGACGTCTCTCGTGGATTCTCTCAGGGAAGCCGGCGAGCTTGTATCCCGCAAGGGGTTCTGCCTGAACCTGGAGCCTCTCAATACCGAGGTTGACCATCCCGGGTACTTCCTTGATTCTCCTTTTGAAGGCATTGGGATAGTCAAGGAGGTCGGGCTTCATAACGTGCGCATGCTTTACGATTTTTACCACATGGCCATAATGTCCGGCAACAATACGTCCTTTGTATGCGCGAATATCGGGTGGATAGGCCATTTTCATGTTGCCGGCTTGCCGGGGCGCCACGAGCCTTATCCGGGCGAAATCTATTACCCTTACATGCTCCGGTCAGCCCTGAAGGCCGGGTATGAAGGATATTTCGGGCTCGAGTACATGCCTCTCCTCGGCTCCCGGGAGACACTTGTCAAGACACTTGCCCATCTCGAGGGCAGGGAAGGGGAAGACTGAAATGGAAAACATGAAACTATTGAATCTTAACGGATTTATTGGCCGCGGGGCATACGAGGAGTCCCAGTTTCCGACAATACAATCGCTTGTCGGCCACCTTGATTCCCTGGGAATTGAAAGGTCTCTTGCCTGGCATGTTACAGCCAGGGACATAAATCCTTCCCTGGGCAACCGGATGCTTCTGAATGAGATTGACCGGTCGAACCTCGGTGAAAGGATCCTGCCTGCTTTTGTCGTTACCCCGGCATGTTTTTTCGAACTCGGGACCCTTGATTTTCTGAAGGAAAACCTGGCCGGGGGGCGTGTAAGGGCCCTCAGGATCATTCCCGAGGTATCCCGTTTTGAAATACGCCAGCTTGAACGCCTTCTGTCGGGTCTTTCTCAATACGAACCTGTCATTCTGTGGGACTGCAGGCATGGTCACAACGAACTTGCCATAAGGGATTTTGAATACCTGGCTCAAAGATTTCCCATGGTATCTTTTGTTGTAACCCAAAAGATGTGGGGCGGTTTCGGAAGCATTCTTGATCTGATGTGGCGATGTCCGAACACGTACATCGATACATCCTGGCTCCATATGAGGGATACCATTGAACTCTTGGTTGAAAGATTCGGCCCGGAGCGGATACTTTTCGGGACAGGTTTCAGGTCACACAACGGGGCCGCCATAGGTTCCCTCGTGCATGCAGATATCACAGATTCCCAGAGGGAGCAGATAGCCCATCTGAACGCCGAGAGAATACTGAAGATCCCTTGCACAAAAAGGAATAAGATAATTCTGCCGGACCCGGGGAAAGATAAATCCCTGTGGAACGCTTTCCGTTCGGGCAAGGCAGTTGAAAACGTTGAAATCATAGATGCCCATGGCCACACGCCCCCGTTTACCAGGGGATGGGTCTACCGGCAGAATGATATCAAAAAGGGCATGGAAGATACCCTCCGAAGGATGGACCGGCTGGGAATAAATAGAATTGTCCTGACATTTGAGCCTGCCATTTTTGGCCCCAACTGTGAATATAACACCTGGGGGGAAGAGCTTTTGAAAGAATACTCGCCGAAGCTTTCCGGCTACCTGGCATACAATCCCATTTACAGGGACGAGATGATTCCTGAATTCGACAGATTCTTCAGGGGAGGTTTCTTCGTAGGCTTTAAGCTCCTTCCCGGCTACCTGAAGACCCCCCTTACGGACAGCTGTTATCAGCCGGTATGGGAGTATGCCGACAGGTACAGAAGGCCTATACTGATACACACATGGGGCGACAATTACGGCTCCCCTTCCAGGCTGACGGATATATCAAGGAAGTATCCCGGCGCGTCTTTCATCCTCGGCCATTCAGGAGGAGGGACCGGCGGGCGTCTCGAGGCTGAAGAACTTGCCCTTTCCACGAACAACGTTTACCTCGAGTTCTGCGGGAGTTTTACCACTCCAAGGCCTTTCGAGACATCCCTCATGAAAGTCGGAAAGGAAAAGGTGCTTTACGGATCTGACACTGTGGCCCACGACATGGCATGGGAACTCAGCCGGTACCTTTCAATGCCGGTCCCCGATGAAATCCTGCTTCCGGGGCTGGGAGCAAACATGAGAAAAATTCTCTCCCGGACGATATCTCCCTGACAATGGCTGCATCAAGCTGTATCTCAATGGAAAAGTTCAGAGCCTGTAAGTAAGCAGGCTCATTATCATGATGTCGTTATTATCCCTGCCAGGCTGGGTTGAGTTGTCATAGATATCCTTCAGCAGAAGGCGAAGCCCGAGCCTTTCGTTTATGCCAGACTCGAAGCCTATCTCTCCCTTCAGTATGAAATTGCTGAAATCCGAAATCTCAGGAATGAGCATAAGGTTATTCCACAGCTTGGAATTCTTCATCTGCAGGTCAAACCTTTCGGAGATGAACATGGAGATGTAATCTTCCTTTTCTCCGGTATCAAACTTCTCCCCCACGTAAGCCAGCCCCCCGGAAAGTTCGAGAAGCCTCTTCTCTTCTTTTATGAAATAGTAACCGTATCCCGGAGCAACAGTGTATCTGTAATCTATTCCCGATATATCGTTGAACTCCGCGCTTCCCATCAGAGACCAGAATGTTTTGGCCGTGACGGTCCTGTTGTATTGCGAAGATATCATGATTTCGTTTGCGGTGGTCTCGTCATCCGTCTCCCCGTATGCCGCGCTCAAATTTCCCCTCAGGATATCTTCTGTCCTTTTCCTTTCCGCGTCGAAGAGGAAGTTGGTGAAGAGACTGTCTGCATTACCCCTGGCGGCATTCACGCCCAGGGATATATTGCTTTTCCATCGTCCATCCTCGCTCCTCGCTCCCGGGGCTGTTAATAAAAATAAAGCAAGATTAATGAAAATAAACGTCCCTTTATTCATAATACATACCTCCTTACGTTGTTGGTATTTCCAAACATGGTTATTGGGTCTATCCATTCTCGCATAGAATTTATCATTCCCTTCCTGGCATAACTTTGGATTGTATTTATGCAGGGGGCGGACCGACCGAGGCTCCTCCGTCTACGTAGATATTCTGGCCGGTGATGAAACTTGCCTTCTCTTCCAGCAGAAAGCATATGACTGCGGAAATTTCTCCGGGTGAAGCGATCCTTTTCATGGGAACCATTCCCGCGTACCTTTTATATCCGTCGCTTCCGGGAGGGTTGTTTGTGTTGAAAAGCTCAGTGGCCGTGGGTCCGGGCGACACGGCGTTTACCGTTATGCCATAGGCGGCAAGCTCCAGCGCCCAGCTTTTTGTGCAGCTGACAAGGGCCGATTTTGAGGCTGCATAGCTTGTTCTGTGGGGTACTCCGGATACGACAAGGCTTGCAATATTGACGATCCTTCCATACCGCCGCTCCTTCATCCCGGGACTTACGGCCTGTACGGCCTGCACGGCCACCCTGACATTCAAATCGAAGACCTTCCTCATGTCATCGAGATTTATTTCTTCAAGCGGGGCCGGCTTGACCACTCCCACGTTATTGACCAGACCGTCTATGGCGCAGGAAGCCGCAAGCGCCGAGAGAACCTTTCTCGTTTCTTTTTCGTCTTCAAGGTCTATCCTTATGTACCTGCCTGGAAAATCCTTCACATCCCTTCTTGCAAGTCCTATGACTGAATGGCCCTTGCGGGCAAGTTCTTCGGCGGTTGCCCTGCCAATGCCCGTGCTGGCCCCCGTGATAAGAGTGGTATGCATCATCATCATCTCCCTTGAGATTATTTTCTTCCGAGCATGCTTCCCAGGATCCCCCGTATTACCTTCCTGCCTATCTCGTTCCCGACGGTACGGGCCGTCTGTTTTGCCATTGCTTCCACCATACCCTGTCTCTTCTTCGTTCCCCACAGCAGGTCTCCCAGCATCCCTCTTTCCCCTGTTTTATCCTGCGGCTTATTTTCGGGTGCGGCCGTTTCGGGCTTCTGTTCCGCTGCCCTCCTGCTGAGAATTTCGTAAGCAGACTCCCTGTTGACGGTCTTGTCATATTTTATGCTGATGGGGCTCCTGGCTTTGACAGATTCCCTTTCCTCGGGGGTTATGGCGCCTATGCGGCACCTTGGCGGGCATATAGTTGTTCTTTCAACAGGCATGGGAACGCCTTTTTCCTGAAGCGTTGAAACGAGTGCCTCACCGACGGCAAGCTGAGATATTACCTGGGCAACGTCGAGCCCGGGATTGGCAACGAAGGTTTCGGCGGCAGTCTTTACCGCCTTCTGGTCGCGCGGGGTGTAAGCTCTCAGGGCATGCTGTATCCGGTTGCCCAGTTGTCCGAGGATCTCGCCCGGCACGTCGTCCGGGAACTGGGAGCAGAAGTATATCCCGACCCCCTTGGACCTTATAAGTCTTACTACCTGCTCCACCTTCTGCCTCAGGGCGGCAGGAGAATCCTCGAAAAGGAGATGGGCCTCGTCAAAGAAAAATACCTGTCTTGGCTTATCCAGGTCTCCCACTTCAGGCAGGTTTTCAAAAAGCTCCGACAAGAGCCAAAGGAGGAAACTTGAATAGAGCCTCGGCTTAAGTATGAGCTGGTCGGCGGCCAGTATGTTTATGATGCCCCTTCCGCTGAGGTCTGTTCTCAGCAGGTCCGGGAGTTCAAGGGCGGGCTCGCCGAAAAATCCGGTTCCACCTTCCCTCTCGAACGTCAGCAGGGCCCTCTGGATTGCCGATATCGACTGGGTGCTGACCAGGCCGTATTGCCTGGAGACCCCGGCCTTGTTGTCAGACACGAAAGTCAGCAGGGAACGCAGGTCGTCAAGGTCGAGAAGAAGCAGTCCGTTGTCATCGGCCAGCTTGAAAGATATTTCAAGCATACCGATCTGGGTATCGTTTAAATCGAGGATCCTTCCCAGAAGGACCGGCCCGAGCTCGCTCACGGTCGTTCTGACCGGGTGGCCGGCCTTACCGTAAAGGTCCCAGAATATGGTCGGACTGGGCTCGTTGATGTAACCCTCCATACCTATCTGGGAGACCCTCTGGTCTATCTTCTCGCTTTTGATTCCCGGCATGGAAAGCCCGGCAACATCACCCTTGACATCCGTCATAAAGACTGGCACGCCCATTCTTGAAAATCCTTCCGCCAGTACAAGCAGGGAGACCGTTTTTCCGGTTCCCGTGGCTCCGGCAATAAGTCCGTGGCGGTTGCCATACCTGGCCTGCAGCCAGACATGTTCTCCGCCCTTACCGACAAGAATCTTTTCCATTGTTAACTCCCGTGTTAAATTCCGGCAGGATCGTTTTCACGCTTCCTGAGCCCTGTTTACGGATCTGCCGCTTTTGAAGGGTACAAGGATAAGCGGTATGACTGAAGACCTCGCCATCCTGTGGCTTATGCTTCCTATGAATATCTCCTTCATGTAGCCTCTTCCCTGGCTGCCCATTATTATGAGGCTTGCCTTTTCCTTGCGGGCGAATTGGATTATTTCTTCATAAGGCGACCCGGATGTTATCTTTGATTCGACTCTCCCTGCCCCCTCTATTTCCATGGACATTTTTGCGAGCCTTTCCTGGTCTATCCTGTTGTATTCGTCTATCTTGCTCCTGAAATCCTGTCCTATCTTCTTTTTGTCCTGTACGTGGAAAAGCGTTATTCTTTCAACTCCTGTCAGGGCAAGTTCTTTTAAGAGATGGAAGGCAATACCGCTGTTGACTGAAAAATCGGTTGTAAAAAGCACATGCTTTTTCATCTCCCATTTCCTGTACCTGGGGTATAATGACGTTTTCCCGTTGCTCTTTTCAGGAGAGATCTTCATCAGACGGCGTATCGTTCCCTCTATGACCATGTCAGCTAACTCGCCGAGAAAGCCTCCCGGAGTCTTTTCTACGGGCAAGATGAGAACCGGCTTTTCTGTATTCTGGGCAACGAAGCTGGTTATGTCTGTCAGGAACATCTCCCGCGCAAGGGACGTCCTGAGCACCCCGAGAGCAATGAGTGAGCACTCCTTTTCACGGGCGAGTCGGTTTATTTTTGCCACGAGGTTGTCCATGATGGAGAATCCTTCGGTTTCAAAACCCATCCTTTCCGTCTCCTCTTTCTTCGCGGCAAGGATCTCCTCGAAATGCTCGTTGAACTGGGGAAAATCGTAAAGAATGTCCCTGGATTGTATGCACTGTACAATCAGGCATTTTCCCGTCCCGGAAGATTTCAGCTGTTCCATTACCTGGCTTCTAACCCTGGAATCGTTGTAGGTGGACGTAACGTAAAGTACTTTTTCAAACATCTCTTTTCCCCTTATGCTTTGACATACCGGCTTCCCATATAAATGATACCATATTTCAAACTGCTCAGGAATATCCATGGTCGAAGTCGGTTTATCCTGAGATACGGTTTTGAATCCATAAGGGAAAGGATTGACAATAATACCATGAGGCGCATGGTAAAGATTGTCAGCCATGAGAGAATGAGAAAACCGGAGAAAAAGTGATGAAGGACTTTATCTCAGCACTCTTTCCGCATGCAGTTTCGGGGAAGGATTGAAAAAGTAGAAACCTCTCTATATCCTGCAATGAAACATACTCCCTGAGGTCCGGTAGAAAACCTCCGGCAATATATAAGAGGCTTTGACGGTAAAAGGTCATGACCTATTTTTTTACGCGGAGAATTTCACTATCCTGGGTTTTGCCAGTTTTATGAAATCGGCGTACGCAAGCCTTATAAGTTCGGTGTGGCTTCCCGCGTTGAATGCAATCTCTTTATCCTCGGAAAGGGAATCGTCCACGTAGACGGCCATCCCGTAGAGATTGCCGAACGGAGGCATTGCACCTATGTCGCATTCCGGGAAGGAGTCCTTGAATTCTTCTTCCCCCGTTAATAACGCTTCCCCTGCTCCCGAAGCCTTTTTCAGGAGTTCCATGTCAACCTTCCTGGTGGAAGGAAGCACGGCCATTGCAAGTTTCCCGTCAAGTTTCACTATGACCGTCTTGGCAAGTTCCTTGCCCTGGACATGGGCGGAGAGAGCTACTTCCTGGGCTGTGTAGGCAAGAGAATGTCTGATGCTGACATACTTGATGACGTTGCTGTCGAGAAAATCCTTCAGCTTCTTTACAGGCATAATCCCTCCTCCTATCTATGTAAAGATAGTAATGTTTTATAAGAGATTAACACCTC
>JAKPNC010000171.1 GCA_029548585.1 bacterium
GGTCGTAAAATATTCCGGGATTAAACTGCATTCCCTTTCTTTAAACATGTCATAAGGTGTACAATAAATGTATGGCTGAAAAAAAACTGAGCATGGGGATAGACATAGGCTCTGTCAGCGTTAATACCGTTCTTCTCGAAAACGGCAGGGTTATCTTCGAGGATTATTCGAGGATAAAGGAGCTTCCTGCGGCAACTCTGCTCAGGTCACTGAAGAAACTCCTGGCCTTATACCGCCCCGGGGATATATCAACCGCAGGGACAACAGGCTCCGGCGGAAAGCTTGCGGCCTCCCTTCTAAACGCAGTTTTCATCAACGAAATCGTGGCCCATTCAAGAAGCGCCGGCCATTTCCATCCGGATACCAGGACCATAATAGACATAGGCGGACAGGACGCCAAAATGATAATGGTCAGGTATGACGGCGATAGGAAAAAAATGGAAGTGGAAGGCTTCTCCATGAATACCATTTGCGCAGCCGGAACCGGTTCTTTTCTTGACCAGCAGGCAAGCAGGATGGGGGTATCCATAGAAAAAGAATTCGGAGAGCTGGCAATGAAATCCGTGAAACCTCCCCGTATAGCCGGCAGGTGCAGCGTCTTTGCAAAGACTGACATGATACACCTCCAGCAACAGGGCACCCCGGATTATGATATAGTCGCGGGACTCTGTTTTGCGCTTGCCAGGACATTCAGGAGCAACATATGCAGGGGAAAGGAATTGAAGCCGGCCGTTTCGTTCCACGGGGGCGTGGCTTACAACTCCGGGATGGAAAGGGCTTTCAGGGAGATACTTTCTATGCCGGGAGATGAATTCATCATACCCGTCCACCACGCGTTTATGGGAGCCATAGGGGCGGCCCTGCTTTCCGAAGGATCGGGCATGCGATTCTCGGGCACGGAAAAGCTCGAAGAGTACCTTGAAAAACCACGGGAGGCAGCAAAGGGAATGGAACCCCTCTCGCCTCCCGCACGGGAAGAAGGAAGATACAGCATTGCAACACCGTCTCCCGCAAAAGTTTCTCCCGGAGAAAAGAGAGAGGCTTTTCTTGGAATAGACGTCGGTTCGCTAAGCACCAACGTCGTGGCTCTCGACAGTGAAGGCAGGATGATGAGCTGGAGATATCTGCCCACGGGAGGAAGACCCATAGAAGCCGTGAAAAGGGGAATACGGGAGGTGGGGGAAGAGGTTGCCGCCGTTACAATCATCAGGGGAGTCTGCACCACGGGTTCCGGCAGGTACCTTACGGGGGATTTCGTCGGAGCCGACATGGTCAAGAACGAGATCACGGCGCAGGCTACGGCCGCCATCCGGACAGACCCTTCCGTTGATACCATATTCGAGATAGGAGGACAGGATTCAAAGTATATAAGCATCGACAAGGGTGCAATAGTCGACTTCGAGATGAACAAGGTCTGCGCAGCGGGAACGGGCTCCTTCCTTGAAGAACAGGCTGAAAGGCTTGGCATAAACATTAAAGAAGAATTTGCCAGTCTCTCCTTCTCCTCTGCGAGCCCGGTCCAGCTGGGGGAAAGGTGCACGGTATTCATGGAGACAGACATTGTCCACCACCAGCAGATGATGTCGGAAACAAAAGACCTATGCGCGGGGCTATCTTACTCCATAGCCAGCAATTACCTTAACAGGGTCGTGGGAAGAAAGAAGATAGGTGAAAGGATATTCTTCCAGGGAGGCGTTGCCCTGAACAGGAGCGTGGTGGCTGCTTTCGAAAAGATACTGGGTAAAAAGATTACAGTTCCTCCTTACAACGAGGTTACCGGAGCCATAGGAGCGGCACTCCTGGCAAGGGCAGAATCGGGCAGGTGGCCGGCAAGCCGGTTCAAGGGATGGAACGAGGTGTCGGAAGCAAGTTACGAGCTATCCTCCTTCGAGTGCAGCGGCTGCCCCAACCACTGCGAAATAAGGGAGGTCAGGACCCGGGGAAACAAGCCCCTTTACTACGGCAGCAGATGCGAAAAATATAACGTTGATTCACCCAGGGTAAAGAAGGACTCTCTCCCGGATCTTTTCGAGGAAAGGGATAAGTTCCTTTTACAGGGGCATGGGGAAAAAAGGGAAGGAAGGCCTGGGATAGGTATCCCCAGGGCCCTCATATTTTACGACATCCACCCGTTCTGGGAAGCCTTCTTCGACTCTCTCGGATTCGAGACAATCCTTTCGGACAGAACCAGCAAAAATATCGTCAGGGCCGGGCTTGACTCCGTAGTTGAAGAAACATGTTTTCCCGTGAAGGTTGCCCACGGCCATATTTCAAACCTTCTCGGGAAAAAGGTGGATTACATCTTTCTTCCAATGATCGTAAACACCGGTCAGAAGAGCCCTAACATGGAACAGAGCTTCAACTGCCCCTATGTCCAGACACTTCCCTTCGTATCAAAATCAGCGTTTGATTTCGAAAGCAGTGGAACAAAACTGCTGAACCCTGTCATAGCCTTCGGGTGGGGGAAAGGGTACGCCTCGGAAAGGCTGATAACCCTGGGAAAAGAACTCGGCAGCAGCAAGAGATTGACTCTCAAGGCAATCGAAGCCGGGTACCGTGCGCTTGCAGAATTCCGGGAAAGGATGAAATCGAGAGGCAGGGAAATACTGGCCTCCCTTCCACCCGACAGGGTGCCCGTGGTGATTGTTTCAAGGTCCTATAACGGCTGCGATCCTGGGATAAATCTTAACCTTCCGGAGATCCTCAGATCCGTGGGGGCATATCCCATACCGCTTGACTTTCTCCCCCTCGAAGAGGTTGACATATCGGAGGAATGGCCGTCAATGTACTGGAGTTGCGGCCAGAAGATCATGGCGGCGGCGGATTTGATCAGGAAGCATGACAGGCTCCAGTGCCTCTACATTACGAATTTTGGCTGCGGGCCGGATTCTTTCATCCTCCATTTTTTCAGGGAAAAGATGAAGGGGAAACCTTTCCTTGAAATGGAGGTTGACGAACACAGCGCCGACGTTGGAGCCGTTACAAGGTGCGAGGCTTTCATGGACAGCATAAGGAATGCCCATGATACGTTTTCACCTCCGGGCAAGGCCAGGAAGGCCTACGCAGGATTTTCAACCTCCGGGAATAAAAGAAGGTTCTACATCCCTTACATGGGGGATACTTCCCACGCACTTTCATCCGCCCTCAGGGCGGAAGGGATGGAGGCGGAGATCTTCCCGGAATCGAACGATGAAACCCTTGAGATTGGAAGAAAGTTCACCTGCGGCAAGGAATGTTATCCATGCATCATAACCACCGGAGACATGGTAAGGATAGTTAAAAGCCCCGGTTTCAAGCCTGCTGAATCCATATTCTTCATGCCTTCCACGATGGGGCCGTGCAGATTCGGACAGTACAACAGGCTCCAGAGGATAATCCTTGACAGCCTCGGTTATGATGACGTTCCCATAGTTTCGCCCAACCAGGTAAACAGCCTTCATAAGGAGCTGAAGGTCTGCGGTAAGAGCGTTTTCCGCAACACGTGGCGGGGAGTCGTGGCAATAGATCTTCTGGGAGACATGTCGAGAAGAATCCGTCCCTACGAGGTGGATCGCGGAGAAACCGACATGGTGTATGAAAAATCCCTTCACATGGTCCTTGGTTCAATCGAATCGGGGAAGAACCCTTCGGAAGCGCTGAAAAAAGCCGCCCGCCTTTTCAAATCGGTAAGGACCAACGGCCTGGGAGACAAACCAGCCGTTGGTATAGTGGGTGAAATATTCATAAGGTCCAACGAATTCAGCAACAACCATATCGTCAGGAAGATGGAGGATCTCGGGGCAGAGGTCTGGCTTGCTTCAATATCCGAATGGTTCCTCCATGTCAACAGGACCGTAAGCATGCACGCTCTTATCCAGAGACGATACATCTCCCTGCTGGTAAGCCTGCTGACGGGATATATCCAGAAAAGGGACGAGAAAATTCTACGAATGGCCGCTGGCAGGAACCAGGCCACGAACGATGAACCTTCCATATCCAGGATATGGGAATATTCTTCTCCTTACCTTCCCGGATGGTTTGGAGAAGCTGCCCTTAGCATGGGGCGTTCCAGGGACTACGTGGAGAAGGGGGTCTCTGGGATAATAAACGTCATGCCTTTCACCTGTCTTCCCGGAACCATAGCAGGGGCAGTATTCAAGAGATTCCAGGAAGAAAACGGGAATATCCCTTTCCTTTCAATGGCATACGACGGGCTGGAGCAGGCAAATGCGGAACTGAGGCTGGAATCGTTCATGCACCAGGCCGCACAGTATAAAAAATATAAACACGGATAACTCAGTCCCTTGATTTTCCCGCTTGAACTTCCTGTCCGCATTTCCCTCAGCCTGGGATTTGATTCCTGCCACGAAAAGCTTCCTCCCCCTTGAAGTCTTCGCCACCTTGTTGTAAAATAATAGAATTTAATTTTTAAATAAGAGAGAGGGCAATATGAATCCGTCCATACTGAGTCTTCTGGGGCTTGTCGTTTCAATAGTCGCCGGTGTCCTTACAAAGGTAAACACAGGACTTCTGGCAATCGGCATGGCTTTCCTGACAGGAATGCTGGCAGGGATTGATTCCAAGCAAATAGTTTTAAGCTGGCCGACCAACCTTTTCATGATGCTTTTCGGCATGAGCCTGCTTTTCGGAATTTCGGCCGCAAACGGAACCCTGAACAGGGTCGTTGAAAAATCAGTCAACGCCCTTAAGGGCCACGTAAGGCTTCTTCCGCTTCTTATATTCATTGTTACTGCTTTGATGGCCGCCGTAGGGCCGGGAAACATAGCCATGGTGGCGATGATGATGCCACTGGCGATAGCAATGGCGCGGGAGGAGAAGATCTCCTACCTTCTGATGACATCCATGGTAATACT
>JAKPNC010000193.1 GCA_029548585.1 bacterium
ACGGCAGGGTTCCGAAACCCCGCCCGGGGGAAACGCTGCCGCTGATGGAGGAACTGAACTCTCTCATCGAGGACCGCCTGGTCATTTCCTGCCATGATTGTTCTGACGGCGGGCTGGCCGCGGCCCTCTGCGAGATGTCCATGTCGGGGGAATACGGAAGCGAGGTGTCCCTTGATAATCTGGCTGAGGAAAAGATTCTTCCCGAAGAAATTCTCTTTTCTGAGAGCCAGGGAAGGTTTATCGTGGAGGTTGAAAAAAACCGGGAGGCCGAGTTCGAAAGAAGGATGAAAGGAAAGCCTTATTATTTTCTTGGCAGGGTTTCCGGGGAAGGCAGGATAAAAGTTTTATTTGACGGCAGGCCGCTTGTTGACGTTTCCTGTTGCGACGCCGAAAAAGCATGGAGGTCAGGACTTACATGGTAAAACCCAGGATGCTGATACTGAGGGTGGGCGGGACGAATTGCGACCTTGAGACTGAATGGGCTTTCAGGCTTGCCGGCGCGCTGCCCGAGAGGGTCCACTTAAACATGTTGAAATCCGGGGAGAAGAAACTGGACAATTACCAGGCGCTTGTCATTCCAGGGGGCTTCTCTTACGGGGACGATATCTCCGCCGGGAAGGTACTGGCAAACAAGATAAGGTACGGCATCAAGGAAGAAATCACATCTTTTATCGGAAAGGGCAGGCCCGTGCTGGGGATATGCAACGGTTTCCAGGTTCTCATAAAATCAGGCTTCCTTCCATGGCCCGGAAGGCAGGAGGCCACCCTTGCCTGGAACGAGTCAGCGAGGTTCGAGGACCGGTGGGTATACCTGAAGGTTGAAGAGAGCGTTTCTCCCTTTTTCAAGGGTATGCGGGGAATAATAAGGCTTCCGGTCGCCCATGCTGAAGGGAGGTTTCTTGTGCGTGAACCGAAAATCCTTGAAAGTATTGAAAGCAAGAAGCTTGTCCTTATGAGATACTGCGACTCTTCCGGCAGGCATGCCGGCTACCCCGGTAATCCCAACGGTTCTGCCGGGGATATTGCGGGCATATGCGACCCAAGCGGCCTCATAGTAGGCATGATGCCGCATCCTGAAAGGGCTCTTCTCGATTTTTTCTGCCCCGATTCCAGGGGACGCGGAAAGAAAGGAGGAGAGGGTGACGGATATTCTTTTTTCAAAAACGTTGTCGATTATTTCAGGTGATTATTTTCTCCCCCGCCGGGGGCTTCCAATATGCGCTCTCTTATGATATGATTTATTCGTGAGGTTTCTTTTAAAAACCGTTTGGCAGGCGTCCGCGCTGCCAAAAAGGGCAATTTTGCCTGTGAACCAAAGCATAAGGAGATTGTGAGAAATGCCGGGAAAAGACAATTACAAGGCTATCAAGGTTTTCATGAAGCATAACTTCAGGCACTTCAATTCTGCGGTTGTTGTCGACGCTGCCGAGGCGTATGTGAACCATCTTGAAAACGGCGGCAAAATGATGATCACCCTTGCCGGGGCAATGAGCACGGCAGAGCTTGGCATTACCCTTGCCGAAATGATAAGGAAGGGCAAGGTTGATGCCATAACGTGCACCGGGGCCAACCTCGAAGAGGATCTCTTCAACCTGGTTGCGCATGATTATTACGTAAGGGTTCCACACTACAGGGATCTTTCTCCGCGCGACGAGGCGGACCTGCTTGCGAAAAATCTCAACAGGGTTACCGATACCTGCATACCCGAAGAGGAAGCAATGAGAAGACTTGAGAAGGGACTTCTCAAGTTCTGGCAGAAGGCCGACAGCTCGAACCGCAGGTATTTTCCGTACGAGTTTATGTACCAGCTCATAAAAAGCGGAGACCTGGAAAAGTATTACCAGATAGATCCCGCCGATTCCTGGCTTCTTGCGGCATGCGAACGGGATATACCCATATTCGTTCCGGGGTGGGAGGATTCAACCATGGGCAACATGTTTGTTTCCCAGGTCAGGAAAGGCAGCCTACGGAATATCCTTACGATGAAATCGGGACTGGAGACGATGGATTTTCTCATCAACTGGTACCTTGATAATTCAAAAGAGCAGAGCATAGGATTCTTCCAGATTGGGGGAGGCATATCGGGAGATTTTCCCATATGCGTGGTGCCTCTCATAAGGCAGGATCTTGAAAACGATTCATGCAGGCTCTGGGGGTATTTCTGCCAGATTTCCGACAGCACAACTTCATACGGCTCTTACAGCGGAGCGATACCTAACGAGAAGATTACCTGGGAGAAGCTTTCGATTGATACTCCGAGGTTCGTTATTGAAAGCGATGCCACCATAGTCGCTCCTCTCATTTTCGCTTATATACTTGCGGGATGACTGATACCGGTTTGATTTCATCCGCAGAGTTTTATTGGCTGCGTTGTCAACAGCGTGCGGCGTACTTTAAGCGCGCCTCCTCGCTTCCTTCTTGTCGTCTCGCTCTCTGGGGAACTCAAGCCGGTATTACTATACGATTGATGATAATTCATATGGTATCTCCATTCTTCAGCCGTTTAAAACGGATGAGAGAGGAAGATGGAAGAAAAAGAAAAGAAAAAAACATTAAAAATATTCGCAGCGGCTGCTTTTTTTAACGACCTCGGTTCCGATATGATTTACCCCATATGGCCATTGTTCGTAACCACGGTGCTGGGTGCAAATATGGCAGTCCTTGGTTTCATTGACGGTTTCGGAGAAGCAATCGTTTCAATATCCCAGGCAATATCGGGTTATATATCGGACAGAATAAGGAAGAGAAAGGTTTTTGTCTGGATGGGCTACCTGTTAGGTTCGGCTTCAAGAGCAGGCTATGCGTTTTCATCTGCATGGCGGCATCTTCTGTTTTTCAGGATACTTGACAGGGCGGG
Source organism: bacterium (assembly GCA_029548585.1). Taxonomy (GTDB): domain Bacteria; phylum Ratteibacteria; class UBA8468; order B48-G9; family JAFGKM01; genus JALNXB01. The sequence continues at coordinate 2,858 of JAKPNC010000193.1, forward strand.
TAAGATACGCGGGGCCCCGCGGGATGCCATTATCGCCGATATTTCAAGCGATGAAAACAGGGGCAGCAATTTCGGCATCCTGAGAGCCATGGATAATTTCGGCGCGGTATGCGGGATTATCGTCTGCATACTGCTTTTCAAGCTGATCGGCTACAGGAACCTTTTTTTACTTGCTTCCGTTCCGTCTGTTATAGGAGCCTTTCTTGTTTTTTCAAAGGCTGCGGAAGAAAAAAAGTCGGACAGCAGGATATACCAAAACTTTTCCTTCAAAAATTTAAATGGCAACTTTAAACTCTTTTTGCTTCTAAGTTCCTTTTTTGCTCTCGGCTCTTTCAGTTATTCTTTCCTGTTAGTATATGCAAAAAATTCCGGATTTAAACCCGTGTTTGTTCCCATATTGTATCTTATATTCAATTCAATCGCTTTTCTGGTATCTGTTCCTTTCGGAAAGCTGTCTGATAAAATCGGCAGAAAAGCGGTGCTATTTATATCTTATGCTTTCTGGGCGATGGTATGCCTCAATTTTATTCTTGTAAGAAGCTATCCTGCAATTATTGCAACTTTTGTTTTATACGGTTTGCATAAGGGATCACTGGAACCTTCGCAAAAAGCTTTTATATCTGAACTTGCTCCTGACAATTTCAGGGCAAGCTGTTTAGGTTCTTTTCAAATGGTAACAGGACTTGTTGCTTTGCCTGCTTCTCTCACAGCAGGGGTGCTGTGGGAAAAAATGGGGATGCGCATTCCGTTTTATTTTTCTCTTATCCTTACTGTTGCCGCAATACTTATGCTCTTTTTCGTTTCCCCTCCCGCAAGAAAAGTTTTCCGGGAGCAGTCTTAAAAGGGATGAAAGAGGAGATGCGGATCAAAACTGATTTATCAGGGGTATGCAAATTTAACGGTTTACGAACGAAAAGAGAGGTGTTCCATGGATAAAGGGCATAGAGGAAAACTCTATATAGGGTGGGGACAGGCGGACATAACGCCCGATGAACCTGTATTAGTATCAGGGCAGTTCTATGCGAGGATTTCAGAAGGTATTATGGATCCCGTAACCGCTACGGCGCTGGTCATAGAATCAAGGAAAAGCGGCTTTTCCGACTATGCCGTTATGATAAGCTGCGACCTTGCCATAATTCCCGGCTGGTTAGGGAAGACTGCCAGGGATAAGATAAAAAAACTGGTACCGGGTATTGAACATGACAGGGTGATAATTAATGCCACCCATACCCATACCGCGCCTGAATGCAGGACTCTCATGGACGGATCAATGGTCAGGGGGGCAAATACGTCGGCATGCGGCGTAGACCTGCCGGTAATGAATCCTGCCGATTATGTTGATTTTGCAGCGGCCCGCATTGCCGAAGCGGTGAAACAGGCCTGGGAGAAAAGGGAGCCCGGAAGCGTTGGATTCGGTGTCGGGCATGCCGTCGTGGGACGCAACCGCAGGATTTCCTACAGGGACGGTACCTCCCGGATGTACGGCGAGACTGATGACGAGAATTTCAGCCATGTTGAAGGATACGAAGACCACAGCGTCAACCTGCTCGGCACATGGAACAGCAGGGGAGATTTGACGGGACTGGTTGTGAATGTTGCATGCCCTTCGCAGGTCAGCGAACATTCTTACCTTATAAGCGGGGACTACTGGCATGATACAAGGCAGGAACTCCGGCGCAGATTCGGGAAGGATTTATTTGTCCTGTCCCAATGCAGTGCCGCAGGGGACCAGTCTCCGCGCATTCTGGCGGGAAAGAAGGCCGAAGAGAGAATGTGGCGGTTATCCGGAATTACGGAAAGACAGGATATCGCCATTCGCATAGCAGATGCCGTTGAAAAGATTCTTCCTCTGGCAAAGATGGAACTCGACGCTGAACCCGTGTTTGGCTATCTCCACAAGGAGGTAAAACTTACCCGAAATATTCTTTCTGAAGAAGCTTTGCAGAACGGATTGAAGGAGGCGGAGAAGTTTTACGCCGAATACGATAAACTGAAAAAGGAATTGGAGGCAAATCCTGACAAAAAGAAAGAACCCCGCTGGTACAGGGATATTACCAGGAACTACCGCCTGTATAGATGGCATGAAGAGCTAAAGGAACGTTTTGAAAGCCAGAAAGATAATTCTGGAATTCCGGTCGATATCCATCTCCTGAGGCTGGGGGATGTTGTTTTTGCGGCCAATCCTTTCGAGTATTATCTGGATTTCGGTATGCGTATTAAAGCCAGGAGCAAGGCTGTTCAAACTTTTATTGTCCAGCTTGCAGGGTCCGGCACATACGTTCCTACGGAAAGGTCTTTGAAAGGAGGAGGTTACGGTTCGATACCAACAAGCAATCCCGTGGGAGATGAAGGCGGCAGGCAGCTTGTGGAAGTGATCCTGGAAGGTATTAACCAGTTATGGAAATAGTTGTTTACAGGAAAGGAGATGATGGAAAATGAACAGGAATAATGGTGGAAAACTCTATATAGGTTGGGGACAGGCGGACATAACTCCCGGGGAGCCTGTATTCATGGCCGGCCAGTTCCATGCAAGGATTTCGGAGGGAGTAATGGATCCCGTCACGGCCACGGCCCTGGCCATGGAATCCAGGGAAGAGGGTTTTTCCGATTATGCTGTAATGGTAAGCTGCGACCTGGTGAGCATTCCCAATGGTTTGGTAAACTGCGCGAGGGATAAGATAAGAAAAAAAGTGTACGGCCTGGATCCTGAAAGGGTCTTTTTAAATGCCACCCATACCCACGCCGCACCCGAATGCAGGACCGCTCCAGATGAGCTTCTCTTCCTGGGCGGCAACGTTTCTGCTTTATGCGGTCTGGACCTGCCTGTTATGGATCCTGCCGATTACGTTGATTTTGCAGCCGAACGCATATCGGATGCGGTGAGGCAGGCATGGGAGAAAAGGTCTCCCGGTGGGGTTTCCTTCGGCCTGGGGCATGCCGTAGTGGGCCGCAACAGGAGGATTGTGTACAATGACGGGCTGTCTCGCATGTATGGAAAAACGGATGACTGTAATTTCAGCCACGTGGAAGGATACGAGGATCATTCCCTCAACCTGCTGGCGACATGGAACGAAGAGAAGAAGTTGACCGGCCTGGTCGTAAACGTGGCATGCCCTGCCCAGCTGAGCGAACTTTCCTACCTGATCACCGCCGATTACTGGCATGAAACAAGGCAGGAAATAAGACGCAGGTTCGGGCAGGATTTATTCATTCTTCCCCAGTGCAGCGCCGCCGGAGACCAATCTCCCCACATCCTGGTGGACAAAAAGGCGGAAGAGAGGATGTGGAGGCTTGCAGGTTACGGGGAGTCGCAGGTATCGGGATCCATCGTTAAAAACGCCCTGAAAGCCGGCGTGTCACGCCCCCTTGCTGAAAGGCTTTCGGGACTTGCCCAGAGGCGGGATATATCGGTTAGGATTGCGGATGCGGTCGGGAAGGTTCTCCCGCTGGCAGGCAAGGAGATTGAAAGTGAGCCGCGTTTCTTCTTTCTTCACAGGAAGGTGAATCTTTGCCGCAACATGGTCTCCCGGAAGGATGCCGAAGAGGCCGCGAAAGAGGCGGAAAAATACCACGAAGAGTACCTGAAGATGAAAAATGAGCTTGAATTATATCCCGGCAGGAAGGATGAGTATCCTGCAAACGATTATCTCAGGTGGTACGGGCCTGTGACAGTCAGCTACAGGATGTATAGGAGGAATATAGCCCTCAGGGAAAGATACGAAATACAGAAGTCCAAACCACTCATTCCCGTGGATATATACATGGTAAGGGTTGGGGATATGATTTTTGCCGCCAATCCCTTCGAATGCTACCTTGATTTCGGAATGCAGATAAAAGCGAGGAGCAAGGCCGTGCAGACTTTCCTTGTGCAGCTTGCAGGCACGGGCACTTACCTTCCCACCAGGAGGTCTGTCGAGGGAGGGGGATACGGTTCGGTCCCGGCGAGCAATCCGATGGGGTATGAAGCAGGAAGACAGCTGGTGGAAGCGACGCTGGAAGGAATTGACCAGTTGTGGAAGTAGTTATACAAGTTAAAAAGTGAGACAAGAATGAACAAGAATGCTGGCGGAAAATTTTTTGCTGGATGAGGACAGGCAGATATAACGCCCGATGAACCTGTATTAAACCCTCATGCAAGCGGCGGGATATTGCATAAACATTTCGGTTATCATTTAAAAGACTCCCCTCATCTTAATCTTCTCTTTTGAGGACAGAGGAGCAATAATGGGGGTATAAATACTATTAAGACCATTGAAAGACTGAGAGAAAGACTGCTCAGGGCATGGCCAGGTTTGTCAGAACGCCGGGATAGCTTCTGCCGATAAATACATGGATAAGAGTGACTACGAAGCGGCAAGAAAGGAATACATGAAACTTAAAGAGATGAAGTCGGTGGAATACAGCAGGGAGATAGCTGTTGTTTAATATTGCAGAAATCTACAGACTGGAGATGGATTATGCCAATGCCCCCAGGATATAAAAATAGCAAGTCAGAATTCAGAGTAAAAACAGTTATTTAAAAAGTTTAATGGAGAATGTCAGTTTATAAAAGTCAAATGAACAATATCGATAATATAGATATTTTTTTAACACGTGCGATGAAGCAACTATGCGGTATTGAGCGCTCCAATAAACAAGTAAAAGTGCTTGATTTTGGATGTGGGCAGGGGAATTTGGTTGATGCGTTGATTCAGAGAGGATTCGATGCTTATGGTTGTGATATTGAAAATTATTGGCAAATATCTAAACAAGAAGTATTAAAAACGATTATCAAGAGTCCTTACCAATTGCCATTTGATACCAATGCCTTCGATTTTGTCGTAAGCACAAGCGTACTTGAACACGCTCAAAATAAGAAGGAATGTTTTAGAGAAATTCACAGGGTATTAAAACCCGGCGGCTATTCAATGCACTTATATCCGGGAAAATGGTACATACCTTATGAACCTCATATCTATGTTCCTTTGCTAAACTTTTTTTATCCATATTACCCG
>JAKPNC010000222.1 GCA_029548585.1 bacterium
ACCGTCTAAACTCATCTCTCTCAACAGACTTCTTTGATGTTCCCCACAGGCGTGGGGATGAACCGTATCTTGTTCCTGGTTTAGAATGTATTGAAAGATGTTCCCCACAGGCGTGGGGATGAACCGGGCGTTTAAGATTGTTTGAGGTCCCCAATCAAATGTTCCCCACAGGCGTGGGGATGAACCGTGCTTACAATATCATGAGGGGGAAGGAAATGGATATACTGTTCAGGTTGATTATGTCGGGCATTATGGTTTTCTGCATGGCAGGAAAAGCTATGCCCGGGACGGATCATCAAAAGAAAAGGGAGGTGGCTGAAATGGTTTTTCCAGACAGGGAATGGAAGAGGGGCAACCCGGAAGATTTTGGCTTTACCCGGGAAGCACTCAGGCAGATTGACGAGAAAATGAAGGAAGCTAAGGCTGACGGGGTTCTGATACGAAACGGGTATCTTGTAGCCGAATGGAATTACGCGGGGCCCGAATATGCAAATATCAGGGAGGGAATACAGTCGTGTACCAAGTCCATTACAAGCATGATGCTCGGGCTGGCGGTTCAGGAAGGTTTGATTCCTAACGTTGACGCAAAAGTAAAAGAATACTGGCCCGATTTTGAAACGGGTGCTTATACTGATAAAATCACTTTCAGGCACCTTTCATCAATGACATCCGGCATGGCGACAGTCAGGAACTGGGGGCTTGAATATGTCAATCCGGGAAACATGGAGCCGGGCAAGGAATACCATTACCATAACGACCAGCCGGTTGCCCTTGCAAAAGCTCTGACTTATCTTTATGGGAAGAGTTTGGAAGAAGTTATCAAGGAGAAGGTTCTTGTTCATTTGCAAACGGATATGAAATGGGGGTTAGATGGTAAAATAAAAGTTGCTGACGGGAAAGAAGTTATCCTCAACCACGGTCTGGGCTACTCCCAGTGGACGGCTGAAGGGCTTGCCAGGGTGGGACATCTTTATCTGAATAATGGTAAATGGAAAGATAAGCAGGTTCTTCCGGAATTATTTGTAAAAGAAAGTTTTACAGATATCCCTTTAAAGATTAATATCTGGCGTGCCGATTCCTGGCAGAAGAGGCAGCCTCCTCCCCAGACGGAGGAAGGTCTTGCGAAAACAGGTTATGGGTTGGGCTGGTGGACTGACAGGGGCAGTGAAATTGCCGTATGGGCAATGGGGGGTCACGGCGGCCAGTTCTGCCTGGTGATGCCCGAGTATGGAATAGTGATGACAAAAGTGAACGATTGGAGAAAACAGCCTTTTATAGCGAGGAACGCCTTCACTCCCATTCTGAAGGAGTGCATGATGGCTGACAAAAAAAACAAAGGAGAATGAGATGATTATAGACATACATACCCATATGTCCAAGAAAAGGCATCCACGGCTGACAAGGGTCACGGGAAACGGCAGGTCATACCCGACTCCCGAAAGGCTGATTGAGATGATGGACGAGGAAGGAACAGGCATGGCCGTGCTCCTTCCCCTGGTCAGTCCAGAATGCAGGTATACCATAGTGATACCCGAAGAGGCCATTGAAGCCGCTTCCATGTATCCTGACAGGTTTATCCCATTCTGCAACTTTGACCCGCGTTTCCTCAGGAACAGCATAAATGCGGATTTTTCACCCCTTCTTGAAGTCTACAAAGAGATGGGATGCAAGGGTATCGGAGAATATATACCCAATATCCCTTTTGACGATCCTCTCAACATGAACTTCTTCAAGTACGTGGAGGAAAGCGGTCTTCCCCTGACTTTTCACATGGCACCTAAACAGGGAGGATGTTACGGGGTGATAGATGAACTGGGTATGCCCCGCCTTGAAAAGGTGCTCAAGGCATTTCCGGAAATGGTGCTTCTGGCCCACTCCCAGACCTTCTGGTCGGAGATAAGCAGTGATGTGAATCTGTCTAACAGGTCAGGCTACCCCAAGGGCAAGGTTTCTCCGGGAAGGGTGGTCGAGCTTATGCGCAGGTATCCCAACCTGCACGGAGACCTGTCCGCCGGAAGCGGGTTTAACGCTATCAGCAGGGATCCGGAATTCGGGTACAGGTTCATGGAGGAGTTCCAGGACAGGCTCTATTACGGCACCGACATCGCTTCCTACGAACAGGTCAACGATTGCGTGCCCTATTTCAGGAAGCTGAAAGAAGAAAAACTGATACCCTCAGATGTTTACGAGAAGATTACCTGGAGGAATGCGAACAGGCTTCTGAAGCTCGGTTTAAGCTAAAATGTCAGGGTCTTAAGTGCCTGTTGAAGAAAGAAGCAATCTTCGGGATAAGAACCGGGGAACTGATGAATCCTTCTCCCCCGTGAATGCCCCCTTTCACTATATGCAGGTGGGATTCAACCCCGGCTTCAAGGAGCGCCTTGTGGAGCATCTCGCTCTGTGATACGTCAACCACGGAGTCGCTGTCCCCGTGAATGATAAGGAAAGGGGCGGCGTTGGTGTTTACATAATTCAAAGGGCTTGCTTTCTCAGCTGTCTTCTTCTTCCTGCCGAGAGGCCCTCCTATGAGCTTTTCAACAACCTGTTTCAGGCTCTCGTTTCCTTTCTTTTCAGCGAACCTTCCCAGTTCGGTTATCGATGAAGGCCCGTAAAAATTGCATACCGCCTCGATACTGCTTGAAACCCCGGGATTTTCACCCCCGTCAAACTCTTTTGTTGCAGCCGTTGTTCCCAGGAGAGACGCAAGATGTCCCCCCGCGGAAACTCCCATTGCCCCGATTCGTTCTGCAAGCAGCCCGAAATTTTTCCCGTTGGCCCTGAGAAACCTGACCGCTTCCTTGCAGTCTTCCAGCTGGGCAGGAAATGGCGCAATGTTTGTAAGCCTGTAATTTATGCTTGCAACGGCGTATCCGCTGGTAAGCAGTTCAAGCGCCCGCGGGCAGTTTATCCTGCTGTTTGTGAGCCACCCTCCCCCATGGAGATAGAGAATAAGAGGAAGTGGTTCCCGGGAATTACCATAGATATAGATGTTCATCAAAAGGCTCATGCCGCCGAGCTTCTTATACTCCACGTTTCTTATTACCCTTGTTCCTTCAGGAAGAGCCTCTCCCTCCGGAGCCGCGTTCATATTTTTGGTCTTCATCTTTTTTTCCTTTACCTTTGTCCTATGTGCCTGTTAAAAAAAGAAACCACCTTCTCCTCTATTTCCGGGGTTTCCAGCAGGTTGCCCCCGTGGGCCCCTCCCCGGGCAATATGCAGATGGGATTCAACGCCCTCTTCCAGGAGCGCCTTGTGAAAAGATTTGCTTATAGATACGTCCACGCTTGCATCCTTGTCCCCGTGAATGATAAGGAAAGGGGCGGCGTTGGTGTGAACATATCTTACAGGGCTTGCCTTTTCCGCAATTTCCTCCTGTTCTTCAAGGGGTCCGCCTATCAGCTTTTCCGCAACCTGAACGGTGTCAAAAGCCCCTGCCAGGCGGGCGGATTTTATAAGCCCGGTCATGGAGCCGGGACCGTAGAAATTGCATACGGCCTGGACCTGGCTTGAAAAGTTAAGGTTATCTCCCCTGTCGAACCCGCTGTTTTCTCCTGTGGTACCGAGTAAAGATGCGAGATGTCCTCCCGCAGAATGTCCGCAAACCCCGATCCTTTCCGTGTCAAGGTCATATTTCTCCCTGTTGGCCCTGAGAAACCTGACGGCTGCCTTGCAGTCTTCCAGCTGGGCAGGGAAGGTTGCGGAATCTGTGAGCCGGTAGTCTATGCTGGCGAGGGTGAAGCCGTTTTTCAGAAGGAAGACTGCCCGACGGCAGCTTGTCCTGTCGCCGTTCGTCCATCCTCCGCCGTGCATGTACATGATAAGGGGAAGACGTTTGCCTGAACCTCCGCATGAATAGATGTTCATCATGAGTTTTATCCCGCCTGCGTTCTTATATTCAATGTCCCTTATTACCGAGGTCCCTTCGGGAAGCATGTCTCCTTCAGGCGTTCCTCTTTTTTCTGCATCCACTTTTGTTTTCTTCATAACACCGTTCCTTTTATTTCTCCCGTATTTGCCGGAAGCGATTTATAAGATCATTTGTGCCTTTCAAGCCAGGCAACGGTTTAAAATGACTATTTTGCCACGATAGATTCCTGCGAAAAAGCGGACGAGCCTTTCAAGTCTCCGTCAAAGAGAAAGAGAGCCCGGGTGTTCTTGTCCTGCCGGAAAGGTTTTCTGGGAGGGCTGAAATCCGTATTGTAACGGACAATATCGGATATTCTCAGCATATCCATGCTGCCTTCAAGCGGACCTATTGCCACTTCTTCGCTTTTATCCATAAGCTTTACCTCTTCCTTCGCCGTAGGCAGGCGCAGGTGCTTGACGTAGTCGCTGCTTCTGTATCCTTCCATTCGCTTGCCGTTGACAAACATCGCAAATTCCCATTTCAGGGCAGCGGGATCAGGCTTTTTCAGTTCTTCCGGGCCGCCGAGGGCAAGAAATGACCCTCCTCCCCTTATGAACCTTACTGCCAGTATATTTACTCCTCTATTCAGCTTTACATCCACCATGTGGCTCCATATGGAAAAAGGGTGATGGATATTGGCGGTTTTCGTGGTGTCGTGCACGAGTTTTCCGTTGACCCATGCCTGCATCCACCAGTCTGCCCCCATTCCCAGGGTAACTTCCTGCTCTGCCGGGGAGTTAATCTGCAGGAAGACATAGGCGGCCATGCCGGCAGGCTCTTCCTTGAGCATTCCCGGGAAATCGTAAAGAGTGTTTCTTACCGTCACATCCTTTGCCTCGAATTTTTTCCCGCCGACCTCTATTGTTTCCGGGTATGATTTCAGCGTTTCTTCGGACAGGACTGGGTCTTTCCTGTCCAGGGGGCCGAATATGCGCCACTTTGCCGGCCACTGAAGGCTGCCGAGCACCGTCTTGCCGGGAAGTTTTGTTTCAGTCCGCCCGTATGCCCATGTATATGCAAGGTGGTTCCATTCTCCCTGCCTTAAGAAGAGGTTTTCTTCCCTGCCGATAACCGACTGCAAGTCAAAAGAATTCTTCCAGAAATCAGACATCGTGACTCCGGGGATATCGCACAGAAGTTCAATGAGCAGGTCGCTCCACAGCACTCCCTGTTCTGTCCTGGCTCCGCATCGGTAGCCTGAAAGGATGTGCGGACCCTTTATGAAAAAACGCGTACGGAATGAATCTCCCAATCTAAGCGTTATGTCCTGGGTAGACCAGTCAGGCCGGTACCAGAACTCTATCGTTCCTTTCAATCCGGGAAAATGCAGGTATCCGCCAGTTCCCGTTTTTATGCCGCTCGGGAAACTTAGCGACTTGCCCTGGGAAAGGCGCACGGCTTTGCCGTCTATTCCTTCGACGAACTCAAGGGGCTCAGATGGCTCGGGAATTGCAGGAACATGTCTGACTACTTTTCCTGTTGTCCCTTCCGGAAGCCCTGCAGGAGAAGCATAGGAGACCACTGGTTCAATGTTTAGAAGCCTTGCGAAAGATAGAGGTGAGATGTCGGGCGCGCTTATGCTCCAGATTCCGCTTCTTTTTTCCACCGGCACCGACAGTTTGCCGGTATTTTGAGAATCCGCCTTCAGAAGAACCGTTCCGTCCGGCCCTCTTATCTCCTGGGGCCGCTGGAGGAATATCTCAAGTTTTTCCAGCCCTTCGGGCACCCTGAAATAGAAAGGCTTGTGGCCGCCCAGCAGTCTTTGCCTGTCGTCTTCCGGTGATGTTGCGGACCAGAATCCTTCAGGGCAGTAGAGGGCTGTTTTTTCCGAAGTCGTATCCAGAACCGTAAACGGTTCGCTTCCTCCGGTAGAGAGAAGATAAAGACCTGTTTTTGCCGATTTCGGGAGGGTTATTCGTGAGTGGTAATGAAAAGAATCGGGTGCCTGTCTGCCTAAAAGGACGTAGGGTATCCTTTCCTGTGTTTCGGCCTTGACGCCCTTTACGGGGACTTGTTTTTCAGAGGGAGGGTAATGGAATACTTCCGGAGCGGCTTTTCCGCGCCGTTTGCTCACGTAATGTATGTTGAGTACCGTGTTTTTCCCTTCCGTGTGGGTGAAGAGTGCATACGCCTTTGTGATGCCCGTTGCTTTTACAAGAACGGGGAAACGGTCTTTTTTCCATCCTTCCTCCGCAAGGATTTTCATGGCTGCCGGCATTCCGAAAAACGGATGTCCCGGGGCTGTCAGCCCCATGCGCAGGGAATCAACGGGGATTATCTTCCGCCATTCGGGATTGGCTTCAAATTGTTTCATCTCGTCGTTTAGGGAGCTTGGGTTGGCAGGCATGCCGTCAATCATTGTTTCTTCAACCACCCTGCGGTAATGAGGATTGCCTGTCATCCCGTAAGCCATGGCATATGCAAAAGCCATGCTTCCCCTGGAAGCCGAGTAGAGGGCCTTGCCGTTCCTGTTGAACCGGTAGCGGTGGTCAATCAGCTTTAAAAACGCTTCTTTCGCCTTTACATCCCCTGTTTCCCTGTAGTAGAAGTAAAGGTCAAGGGCGCGGCACTCGTCCTTGTACATGGGGGCTTCATAAACCGAATATTTTTTGCTTAACCCTGTCTGTTCTTCCAGATTGATTAACAGCCCCATCAGTTCTTTTGCTTTTTCAAGGTAAAACTCGTCCCATTCCATCATGTAGAGGACAACCAGCTTTCTGACAACCAGCATGCCGGTCGCTTTCTTCCAGTCGGATACTTCTTTGAAATCCCAGTGATTCTTGAATCCTTCCCCTACGGTCAATGCTATGTCTTTTGAACGCTCGTCACCCGTAAGATAATACTCAAGAGGCCATTGGGCGATCTCGCTTATCCCTTCGAACTCCTTATTGTTGCCCCAGTAAAAGGGAAGATAATGTATGGGAAGATTCGTTCTCGTGAACAAACCTTTGAGTTTATCGGGGGCGTGCCAGTGGGCGACAAGAAAATCTCCGGTAATGTGGTTGTGCCTGTGTCCGAATTCATAATAGCGCCTTTCCCCGCTGCGCGCAAAGAGGTTCCAGGTGTAACGGGGCAGGTAGTAGGAATTTATGTTCCCGTAACCTATGAAGCTGGCGTACCACACGCTGTCGTTCCTGTGGTAACTCAAATATGGAGTATGTCCCCAGTTGATGAAGCCTGTCATGGGGAAAACCCTGTCGGGGAGCATCAACCGGTCCCATGAGTCGGAAATAAAAGCTTCTTCCGAAGGGAACCTTTCGGCGTCTTTGTGGTGCATGGGCCAGCCGAGAGCTTCGGTTTTACACAGCCATTGGGGATCCGCCATTGCGAGAGGAGTTCTTGCCGCCGCCTTTGCGGACTGTCTCACGATGTCCCGGTTGTAAGTTCCTGCCCGCGGAACTATCCAGACATCGTGTGTGTGGGCGGACCCTTGAGCGTTGTTAGATATTTTCGAAAGTTTTTTAATACCCGGGGCGCCTTTCCCCTTCTCTGCCCAGCTCTGCCAGTATTCTCCTGCAAGGGTTTCAGAGCGGAAATCAAGCTCTCTGCCGCTCCTGTTGGACCACATCACGGCCCTGATTCCTGACGGCCCGAAAGATATTTCCTTGGGAAACCTTTCCGCAAGCCAGGGCATTACCAGGGTTACACCAAAGGTGCCGTAGTCCCCGTGCGCCCAGTCGCCGGCTGTTTCAAACTTCTCCATCACCGTATCCTGTCCGCCTGCCGAACTGCCGATAAGCGCCCTTGAGTCCCTCTCCGCAAAGTGGGGATAGACATCCTGGAGCATAAAAATTTCCCTGCCTTCCGCAACAACCTTCCTCTCATTTTCTTTTCCCGGTTCGCCCTGTGTGCAATACACATTTTGGGGAGTGGAAGGTGTTTTGAATTCTAAACCGTAGTCTTTTATCCACAACCTGTTGGTATCCTCTGTCAAAACGAGGGAATGGGTAATTTTTACATTTGGGGAAGTTGCGGAAAAATAGAACCACGTATCTGCCCTTGCCAGCTTTTCTCCTTGTTCTGTAACATACCAGCCCGAGCGTTTGATAACAAAACGTCCGGGGCCTTCTTTCAGAACTCTGTTTTCTACCTCCGCTTTTTTTCCTGAAACCCTGGCTTCCCTTCCGGAGTTATCCACAAGATATGCACCGGCTCCGGAGCCGTCCATGAAAGGTATGAGTTCTTTCCCCGAAATAAGCCATGCTTTTTCGGGAAGCAGTTTGTCATTATCGAACCGGTAGGCTGCCGCGCCCGTCTCCACGGTGAAGCTTCCGTCAGTCTGCCGGTTGACCTTTAAAGGCTCGGGAAATTGTTTTCTCTTCACTCCCTGGCCGAATTCAACCTTATACTTTCCCTGCGGAGAGGCGGTAAAACCTGCCAGTGCCCATCTGATGCTGCCGTCTCTCCATGTGGCGGCTACATCTATCTGGGAAGGAATCTCCCTGTTTCCGCTTACTATGCGGATTGACGACGGGTCTTTTACTTCTCTTTCGTGGAAGGCAAGACTGGCGACCATGGGCCAGGGAGCGTCAAACCCGGATATGTCGTTGACTTTAAGGTCAAAACTGCCTG